>NZ_LVCU01000271.1:0-568 GCF_001647185.1 Rhodococcus sp. EPR-147 | reverse complement strand
CCACCGAGCGCATCGAACTCGCACGCGGCGACGACACGATCGCTCCCGTCAGTGATTACACCTCGACCTTGGTCGAGGGCGTAGCCGAGAATCTCGATCGCCTTGACGGCGTGATCGCCGATCACCTCAAGGACTGGACGCTCACCCGTCTGCCTGCGGTGGACAGGGCGATCCTGCGCGTCGCCGTCTGGGAGTTGTTCCACGCCACCGACGTGCCACCGGTCGTCGCCGTCGACGAAGCCGTCGAGCTGGCCAAACAGCTCTCCACCGACGATTCGCCCGGGTTCGTCAACGGCGTGCTGGGTCAGATCGTCCTGGTCGCGCCGCAGGTACGCGCCGCGGCCGCGGCCGTCTCGAGCCGTACCCAGTCCGATGCGTCCGGTGAAGCGTCGGTCGACGCCGAGCAGTGATCGCACGGTCGACGCACGTGTGACCGAACGCTCTGCGAGCCTGCTGGTCTCGGTTCGCAGAGCGTTGCTAGGCTCTACGCAGTTGTTGTCAGACATCCTTTAACGATCCGTCCAGAGAGGCGGAGAAGGAGGTCGTAGTTTGCCTGCGCCCGAAAGCT
>NZ_LVCU01000270.1:0-439 GCF_001647185.1 Rhodococcus sp. EPR-147 | reverse complement strand
GAAGACGGCCCTCGACGCCGCGGACTCGCCGCGCGTGGTGCTACTGGGCATCCCCACGCGTGGGACCACGCTGGCGGAACGACTCGCAGAACGTATCGAGGCATTTTCGGGCGTGCGGCCTTCGCTCGGGTCCCTCGACATCACCCTCTACCGCGACGATCTGCGGAACAAGCCGCACCGACCACTCGAGCGCACCTCGGTGCCCACAGGCGGCGTCGACGACGCACTGGTCGTACTGGTCGACGACGTACTGTTCTCCGGGCGAACCGTACGGTCCGCGCTCGACGCACTGCGTGACCTCGGTCGCCCCCGTGCGGTGCAGCTGGCGGTCCTCATCGACCGCGGCCATCGCGAACTTCCACTTCGTGCGGACTACGTCGGCAAGAACGTCCCCACAGCGCGCACCGAAGACGTGTCGGTGCTGCTCTCCGAACACGAC
>NZ_LVCU01000269.1:0-12278 GCF_001647185.1 Rhodococcus sp. EPR-147 | reverse complement strand
ACCGAGATCCTCGACGAAGCCGAACGATTCGAGCAGGCGCTTCTCGGCCGCGAGGTCAAGAAACTACCGACACTGCGCGGACGCACCATCATGACGGTGTTCTTCGAGAACTCGACGCGCACCCGCGTCTCGTTCGAGGTCGCAGGCAAGTGGATGAGCGCCGATGTCATCAACGTCAGCGCCAGCAGCTCGTCGGTGTCGAAGGGGGAGTCGCTCCGCGACACCGCGATGACGTTGCGCGCTGCCGGTGCCGACGCCCTCATCGTCCGACACCCGGCATCGGGTGCTGCACACCAGATCGCACAATGGACCGCCGATCAGGGAACTGGTGGCGGCCCGGCGGTGATCAACGCAGGCGACGGTACCCACGAACACCCCACCCAGGCCCTGCTCGACGCCCTGACGGTTCGTCAACGACTCGGGGACATCGCCGGCCGTCGGGTGGCGATCGTCGGCGACATCCTGCACAGCCGGGTGGCGCGCTCGAATGCGATCCTGCTGGCCACGCTCGGTGCCGAAGTGGTGCTGATCGCACCACCTACCCTGCTGCCCGTCGGAGTGACCGGCTGGCCGGTGCGGGTCTCGCACGATATCGACGCCGAACTGCCCGGTCTGGACGCGGTGTTGATGCTCAGAGTGCAGGCCGAGCGAATGAACGGCGGATTCTTCCCCTCCGCTCGTGAGTACTCGATCACGTACGGGCTCTCGCAGCGCCGCCTCGACCTGCTGCCCGAGCACGCCGTCGTCCTGCACCCGGGTCCGATGCTCCGCGGTATGGAGATCGCGTCCTCGGTGGCCGATTCTCCGAAAACTGCAGTTCTGCAACAGGTTACGAATGGAGTTCACGTGCGGATGGCGGTGCTGTTCCGATTGCTGGTCGGTTCGGACGGGGGTGCATCGTGAACGCACCTGCGACCTCCGTCCTGCTCCGCGGCGTGCTGCTGTACGGCGAGGGCCCCGAGACCGACGTTCTGATCACCGGCGAAGAGATCGCCGGAATCGGTGCGGACCTCGACGCCGACGGAGCCGAGGTGGTCGATGCCCGCGGCCAGATTCTGCTGCCCGGATTCGTCGACATGCACACGCACCTGCGCGAACCCGGCCGCGAGGACACCGAAACGATCGAATCCGGTTCGGCGGCAGCGGCTCTGGGCGGCTACACCGCGGTGTTCGCGATGGCGAACACCGATCCGGTTGCCGACTCGGTGGTGGTCACCGATCACGTCTGGCGTCGGGGACAGGAAGTGGGCCTCGTCGACGTCCACCCGGTCGGTGCGATCACGGTCGGTTTGAAGGGCAAGCAGCTCGCCGAGATGGCCACGATGGCAGCGGGAATCGGCCGGGTGAAGATGTTCTCGGACGACGGCCACTGCGTCGACGATCCACTGATCATGCGTCGGGCGTTGGAATACTCGAGTTCGCTCGGTGTCCTCATCGCTCAGCACGCCGAGGAGCCCAGGCTCACCGTCGGTGCCGTCGCCCACGAGGGCCCCACTGCGGCGCGGCTCGGACTGGCCGGTTGGCCACGCGCGGCAGAAGAATCGATCGTCGCGCGCGACGCCCTGCTGGCCCGTGACGCGGGTGCGCGGGTGCACATCTGCCACGCGTCCACCGCGGGAACCGTCGAGCTGATGAAATGGGCACGCGGACAGGGTATTTCGATCACTGCCGAGGTCACCCCGCATCACCTGCTGCTGGACGATTCGCGGCTCGAGACGTACGACGCGATCAACAAGGTGAACCCGCCGCTACGCGAGAAATCCGATGTCGACGCCCTGCGCAAGGGCCTGGCCGACGGTGTGATCGATTGTGTGGCAACCGATCACGCGCCGCATGCCGAACAGGACAAGTGCTGTGAGTTCTCGATCGCCCGTCCCGGGATGCTCGGGCTCGAAACCGCACTGTCGATCGTCGTCGACACGATGGTGACCCCGGGCCTGCTCGATTGGCGCGGGGTGGCGCGGGTGATGAGCGAGCGTCCTGCCGAAATCGTCGGACTGGTTGATCAGGGACGGCCCATCGAGGTCGGTGAGATCGCCAATCTGACGCTGGTGGATGCGAATTCGAGCTGGACGGTCTCGGGCGAGAAGCTGGCCAGTGTCGCACACAACACGCCGTTCGAGGACATGACCTTCTCCTCGAAGGTGACCACGACGGTGTTGCGCGGACGAATCACCGTTCGCGACGGAGTCGTGGCGAACAGAGCGGGAGAGTAGAGCCGTGGACAGAGTTCTCATCGTCATCGGATTCGTCCTGTTCTGGGCGCTGATGATCGCCCTGATCTTCTGGGGTTGGAGAGGACGGCAGAAGCGTCAGGAAGACCGAATCGGTGAATTCCCGGCCGTGCCCGAAAATCTGGGTGCCACTCACATCGAGCCGGCCACCGGCCTGTACGTCGGCAGCACCATCGCGCCGAGCTGGCAGGACCGGATCGCCGTCGGCGACATCGGCCATCGCGCCACCGGCGAACTGTCGCGATACGAGAAGGGCATTCTGCTCGATCGAGACGGTGAATCTCCCATCTGGATTCCAGCGGAATCGATTCGTGCGATCCGCACCGAGCGCGGGTTGGCGGGCAAGGTCATGACCAAGGACGGGCTTCTGGTCATTCGTTGGGAGCTCCCGACAGGGACCGAGATAGACACCGGCTTCCGGGCCGACGACAAGCAGATCTACCCGGTGTGGACAGCGAGTTCCACCGGAGAAACCAAGGAGGAAACCGCGTGAGCAGCGCAGTTCTTGTTCTGGAGGACGGCCGGACATTCCGCGGCACCACATTCGGCGCACAGGGGCGCACCCTCGGCGAGGCCGTGTTCTGTACCGGAATGACCGGGTACCAGGAGACACTGACCGACCCGAGCTATCACCGACAGATCGTCGTCGCGACCGCGCCGCAGATCGGCAACACCGGCTGGAACCAGGAGGACGGTGAAGCCGCCAGCGCCCAGGATCCCAACAAGATCTGGGTCGCCGGATACGTCGTTCGAGATCCGGCGCGCCGCACCTCGAGTTGGCGCTCGACCGGAACTCTGCAGGAGCAGCTCGAGGCCCAGAACGTGGTGGGCATCGCCGGAATCGACACACGCGCCCTGGTACGGCACCTGCGCACCCGCGGGTCGATGCGAGCGGGGGTGTTCTCCGGCGACGCACTCGGCACCTCGGAGGAGATGCTCGAGCAGGTGGTCGGTCAGCCGTCCATGCTCGGTGCCGACCTCGCCGGTGAAGTGACCACCGGAGCCGGCTACACCATCGAGCCGTCCGGTGATGCTCGGTTCACCGTCGTCGCAGTCGATCTCGGTATCAAGACCAACACTCCGCGGATGTTCGCCGAGCGCGGTATCCGCGTGCACGTGGTGCCGTCGAACACCACCATCGAGCAGGTTCTGGAACTGAACCCGGACGGTGTCTTTCTCTCCAACGGACCGGGCGACCCGGCCACGGCGGACACCAGCGTCGCGTTGACCAGGCAGGTACTCGAACGTGAGCTGCCGCTGTTCGGTATTTGCTTCGGAAATCAGATCTTCGGGCGGGCACTGGGCCGTGGCACCTACAAGATGAAGTTCGGCCACCGCGGCATGAACATCCCGGTCATCGAGCACACCACCGGACGCATCGCGATCACCGCGCAGAACCACGGATTCGCACTCGAAGGCGAAGCGGGCGAGGAGTTCGACACCGACTTCGGCCGCGCCCGGATCAGCCACACCTGCGCCAACGACGGCACCGTCGAAGGCGTCGAACTGATCAGCGGTAGCGCCTTCTCCGTGCAGTACCACCCCGAGGCCGCGGCAGGTCCACACGACGCCGCCTACCTCTTCGACCGTTTCACCAGCGTCCTTCAGGAGAAGAAGTAATGCCACGCCGCACAGACCTGAACCACGTCCTGGTCATCGGATCCGGCCCGATCGTCATCGGTCAGGCCTGTGAGTTCGACTACTCCGGCACCCAGGCCTGCCGAGTGCTGCGCGAGGAAGGCCTGCGCGTCAGCCTCGTCAACTCCAACCCCGCGACGATCATGACCGACCCCGAGTTCGCCGACGCCACCTACGTCGAGCCGATCACTGCGGAGTTCATCGAGAAGATCTTCGCCCGCGAGGCCGAGCAGGGCCACCCCATCCAGGCCGTGCTCGCCACCCTGGGTGGACAGACAGCGCTCAATGCCGCTGTTGCACTGCACGATCAGGGCATTCTCACCAAGTACGGCGTGGAGCTGATCGGTGCCGACTTCGACGCCATCCAGCGCGGCGAGGATCGGCAGAAGTTCAAGGACATCGTGACCAAGGTCGGTGGCGAATCCGCCAAGTCTGCCGTCTGCTACACGATGGACGAGGTGCGCGAGACCGTCGCCGAGCTCGGCTTCCCGGTCGTCGTACGGCCGTCGTTCACCATGGGCGGTCTCGGTTCGGGATTGGCCTACAACGACGAGGACCTGACCCGAATCGCCGGTGGCGGTCTGTCGGCCTCACCCACGGCGAACGTGCTCATCGAGGAGTCCATCCTCGGCTGGAAGGAATACGAGCTCGAGCTGATGCGCGACGGCCGCGACAACGTGGTCATAGTGTGCTCCATCGAGAACGTGGACCCAGTGGGCGTACACACCGGCGACTCGGTGACCGTCGCCCCGGCCATGACGCTGACCGACCGCGAGTACCAGAAGATGCGCGACCTTTCCATCGACATCCTCCGTGAGGTGGGCGTCGACACCGGTGGCTGCAACATCCAGTTCGCGATGGATCCGGCGGACGGCCGCCTCGTCGTCATCGAGATGAACCCCCGCGTGTCGCGCTCGTCGGCGCTGGCATCGAAGGCAACCGGTTACCCGATCGCGAAGATGGCCGCCAAGCTGGCCATCGGCTACACCCTCGACGAGATCGTCAACGACATCACCCGCGAGACCCCGGCCTGCTTCGAGCCGACCCTGGACTACGTGGTCGTCAAGGCACCGCGGTTCGCGTTCGAGAAGTTCCCCGGTGCCGACGGCACGCTGACCACGACGATGAAGTCCGTCGGTGAGGCGATGTCCATCGGCCGCAACTTCACCGAGGCATTCGGCAAGGTGATGCGCTCGCTCGAAACCAAGCGCGCGGGGTACTGGACCGGCCCCGACGTCGAGGCCGAGAGCCTCGACGCTCTGCTGAAGGACCTGTCCGTTCCTCAGGACGGTCGGATGTACGGGATCGAGAAGGCCTTCGCGATGGGCGCCACCCTCGAGCAGCTCTTCGAGGCCACCAAGATCGACCCCTGGTTTCTCGATCAGTTCCAGCAGATCCACGAACTCGGCGTCCAGGTCCGCGAGGCGGCCGAATTCGACGAGGCGCTGCTGCGTCAGGCGAAGTACCACGGACTGTCCGACCGACAGATCGCCGCTCTGCGTCCCGAACTCGGCGGTGAGGACGGTGTGCGTGCGCTGCGTACCGAGTTCGGTGTGCGTCCGGTCTACAAGACGGTCGACACCTGCGCCGCCGAGTTCGAGGCCAAGACGCCGTACCACTACGGCACCTACGAACTCGACCCCGACGCCGAATCCGAGGTGGCCCCGCAGCCGGACCGCCCCAAGGTGCTCATCCTGGGCTCGGGTCCCAACCGCATCGGTCAGGGCATCGAATTCGACTACAGCTGTGTGCACGCGGCGCAGACACTGTCCGAGGCCGGGTACGAGACGGTGATGGTCAACTGCAACCCGGAAACCGTCTCCACCGACTACGACACCGCCGACCGCCTGTACTTCGAGCCACTGACCTTCGAGGACGTCCTCGAGGTGTACCGGGCCGAGGCCGCGTCGGGCACGGTGCGAGGCGTCATCGTCCAGCTCGGCGGTCAGACCCCGCTCGGACTCGCCAAGCGACTGAAGGCCGCGGGCGTCCCGATCGTCGGAACGTCGCCCGAGGCCATCGATCTCGCCGAGGACCGGGGCGAGTTCGGCAAGGTGCTCGACGCAGCCGGACTGCCGGCAGCGAAGTACGGCACCGCAACGACGTTCGACGGAGCCCGTGAGATCGCCGCCGGAATCGGTTACCCGGTGCTGGTGCGCCCGTCCTACGTGCTCGGCGGACGCGGCATGGAGATCGTGTACGACGAGGCATCGCTGGCCACGTACATCTCCAACGCGACGGAGATCTCGGACGACCGTCCGGTGCTGGTCGACCGGTTCCTCGAAGACGCAGTCGAAATCGACGTCGACGCACTGTGCGACGGCACCGAGGTCTACATCGGCGGCATCATGGAACACATCGAGGAGGCCGGTATCCACTCCGGCGACTCGGCCTGTGCGTTGCCGCCGATCACGCTGGGCAAGACCGACATCGAGAACGTCCGACGGTCCACCGAGGCGCTCGCGAAGGGCATCGGCGTACGCGGTCTGCTCAACGTGCAGTACGCACTCAAGGACGACATCCTGTACGTCCTCGAAGCCAATCCTCGCGCGAGCCGCACGGTTCCGTTCGTGTCCAAGGCGACGGCAGTTCAGCTCGCGAAGGCCTGCGCTCGCGTGATGCTCGGGGAGAGCATCGCCGAACTCCGGACCGCGGGAATCCTGCCCGAGACCGGAGACGGTGGCACCGTCCCGGCCGGATCCCCGATCGCCGTCAAGGAAGCGGTGTTGCCCTTCAACCGGTTCCGCCGCGCGGACGGGACCGGAGTGGACACCTTGCTGAGCCCGGAGATGAAGTCCACCGGTGAGGTGATGGGAATCGACTTCGATTTCGGTACCGCGTTCGCCAAGAGTCAGACTGCGGCGTACGGCTCGTTGCCTGCGGGTGGCGCGGTGTTCGTATCGGTGGCCAACAAGGACAAGCGATCACTGATCTTCCCGGTGAAGCGACTGGCGGATCTGGGCTTCACGATCCTGGCGACCGAAGGAACCGCAGATGTGTTGCGGCGCAACGGAATCAAATGCGAACAGGTCTACAAGCAGTCCGGTGAGGACGTGCCCGCAGGGGAGCGGACCATCGTCGACCGGATTCTCGCCGGTGACATCGCCATGGTGATCAACACCCCGTACGGCAACTCCGGCCCCCGCGTCGACGGATACGAGATCCGCAGCGCGGCAGTGGCGCAGAACATTCCGTGCATCACCACGGTGCAGGGTGCGTCGGCAGCGGTGCAGGGCATCGAAGCCGGCATCGCCGGAGGAATCGGTGTTCGCTCGTTGCAGGACCTGCACGCCGGTCTGAAGCAAGGTCTCGAAGGCTGAGGTAGGTCAGGGAGAGCGGGGAAAGCAATGAGTCATCACACGTGGTCGGATCGGTTGCGCGCCGCGGTTGCGGCCCGTGGTCGACTGTGTGTCGGAATCGATCCGCACCCGGCGCTGCTCGAGGCGTGGGACCTGCCTCGCTCGGCGGACGGTCTCGAGGTGTTCGCCGAGCTGTGCGTCGAGGCGTTCGTCGGCGAGGTGGCCATCGTCAAGCCTCAGGTGGCGTTCTTCGAGGCGTACGGATCTGCCGGGTATGCGGTGCTCGAACGCACTGTGAGTGTGCTTCGGGATGCGGGCACCCTGGTGATCTCCGATGCGAAGCGCGGCGACATCGGAACCACGATGGATGCGTACGCGCAGGCCTGGCTGGAACCCGATTCTCCGTTGTCCTCGGATGCAGTGACGGTGTCGCCGTACCTTGGCTTCGATTCACTGGGGGAGACCGTCGATCGAGCGGTGCGACACCGGCGCGGTCTGTTCGTGCTGGCTCGGACCTCGAATGAGGAGGGCTCGGCCCTGCAGCAGGCGGCGACCTCGGACGGCGAGACGGTGGCTCAGTCGATCGTCGACGCGGCGGGGAAGCGCAACCGCGTCGACGCCGACACGGTGGGCTTGGTCGTCGGTGCCACTCGTGATCACGGTCTCGACCTGTCGAACTACACCGGACCCATCCTCGCGCCGGGTCTGGGAGCGCAGGGAGCAACGGTTGCGGATCTCGCGGAGATCTTCCGCGATTCGCGTGAGCTGTTGCTTCCCAACTCCTCTCGGGGTGTCCTGGCGGCAGGTCCGTCGGTGACGGCATTGCGCGACGCGGCGATGCGGTTGCGCGACGAGATCGAAGCCGGTCTCGCATAGTCGACGCTGCCGCCCTGCGGCATTCGGGGGCGGGTTAGCGGTGAGCGGCAGTCGTCGGTACGGTCGCTAGCGCTGCCGACGAACAGTGCGGATCGCCGGTGCGGAGCGCCGATGAACGTGGTCCGTGGCAGTGAAACATCGATGGTCGACGTGCCGACAGCGATCGTGCACGTCGTATCGCCCAGAACGAGAAGACGGAGGAACCGACAGTGGCCCTTCCCCAGTTGACGCCCGAGCAGCGTGCCGCTGCCCTCGAGAAGGCAGCGATCGCCAGGAAAGCGCGCGCCGAGCTCAAGGAGCGCCTCAAGCGCGGGGGCACCGATCTCAAGCAGGTGCTCACAGATGCCGAGACGGACGAGATTCTCGGAAAGATGAAGGTCTCTGCGTTGCTGGAGGCCCTGCCGAAGGTGGGCAAGGTCAAGGCCGCGGAGCTGATGACGGAATTGGAGATCGCGCCCACCCGTCGACTGCGCGGTCTCGGAGATCGGCAGCGCAAGGCGCTGTTGACGAAGTTCGATTTCGAGGCCTGACGACGGTGACTGACACTGCGGCGACATCGGTCCCGGAGATCGAGCGCGGCCGGTTGGTGGTGTTGTCCGGCCCCTCCGGCGTCGGCAAGTCCAGTGTCGTTCGGCTCGTGCGTGCTGCGCTGCCCGAGCTGGTGTTCAGCGTGTCGGTCACGACGCGAGCGCCGCGGCCCGGTGAGGTGGACGGTCAGGATTACCACTTCGTGTCGGCCGATGAGTTCGATCGGATGATCGCCGACGACGAGTTGCTCGAGTGGGCGAGCATTCACGGTGGTCTGCAGCGGTCGGGGACTCCGGCCGCACCGGTGGAGGCCGCGCTGGAGGCGGGTAGCCCGGTGTTGCTCGAGCTCGATCTGGCCGGTGCCCGTGCCGTGCGGGTGTCCAAGCCCGAGGCGATGCTGGTGTTCATGGCTCCACCGACGTGGGACGACCTCGTCTCTCGTCTGGTCGGGCGCGCGACCGAGGAGAGCGCGGCCACCGAGCGGAGATTGGAGACCGCACGGGTGGAATTGGCCGCACAGGACGAGTTCGACACGGTGGTTGTCAATACCGATGTCGACCATTCGTGCGAACAGTTGGTATCCTTGTTGGTCGGTAGGTCGTCGGTCGGCAACAGCTGACCAGTTTCACGGCGCATGAGGCCCCGACCAGCTAGTTCGTAGCACCAACGATGCAATTTCAGGAGATCATCAGTGAGCAGCATTTCAGCGGCCGTTTCCGACTTCGACGGACGCAGCGCTCTGCCGGCCTACGACACGCCGCTCGGCATCACCAATCCGCCCATCGACGAGCTGCTCGCCCGCACCTCGTCCAAGTACGCCCTCGTGATCTACGCAGCCAAGCGTGCCCGCCAGATCAACGACTACTACAACCAGCTCGGTGACGGCATCCTCGAGTACGTGGGACCGCTGGTCGAGCCCGGTCTGCAGGAGAAGCCGCTGTCGATCGCTCTTCGCGAGATCCACGCGGACCTGCTCGAGCACACCGAAGGCGAATAAGAACCTCACAGAGGACATCTGACTTGCACGTTGTCGTCGGAGTCGGCGGAGGTATCGCCGCCTACAAGAGTTGTTCGCTCATCCGTAGTTTCACCGAGGGCGGGCACCAGGTACGGGTTATTCCGACCGCATCCGCCCTGGAGTTCGTCGGGCGTGCGACATTCGAGGCGTTGTCCGGCCAACCGGTACACACCGGGGTGTTCGCGGACGTGCCGGAAGTTCCGCATGTGCGCCTGGGTCAGGAGGCAGACCTCGTCGTCGTCGCCCCCGCCACCGCGGACCTCATGGCCCGCATCGCGGGGGGACGCGCAGACGATCTTCTGACGGCCACCCTGCTCACGGCGCGGTGCCCGGTGGTCCTGGCTCCGGCGATGCACACCGAGATGTGGGAGCACCCCGCCACGGTCGCCAACGTCGCGACCCTTCGTTCTCGCGGAACACACGTGATCGAACCGGCATCGGGGCGTCTGACCGGGCGAGACACCGGGTCGGGTCGGCTGCCGGAGCCGGACGAGATCTTCGCGCTCTCCATGCTGGTGACCGAGCGAGGGGACGCGCTTCCTCGCGATCTCGAAGGACGCCGTGTTCTGGTCTCTGCCGGGGGCACTCGCGAGCCTCTCGATCCGGTTCGTTTTCTGGGCAACCGAAGCTCGGGCAAGCAGGGATATGCGCTCGCGCGAGTGGCAGCGCAACGAGGAGCCCAGGTGACGTTGGTCGCCGGGTACACCAGTGACCTCGACGCTCCGGCCGCGGTCGACGTGGTGCACGTCAAGACGGCGTCGGACATGCAGGAGGCCGTTCGCAAACTTGCCGTCGGTGTCGACGCCGTGGTGATGGCGGCCGCGGTCGCCGACTTCCGCCCGGAGTCCATCGCGGGCAGCAAGATCAAGAAGGGGGCCGACGAACCGTCGTCGATCCCGCTGGTCCGCAACGACGACATACTCGCCGGTCTCGTGTCGGCTCGCCGCGACGGTGAGCTCGAACCGTCGACGGTCATCGTCGGATTCGCCGCCGAGACCGGGGACGCGGACGGCGACGTGCTGACGTACGCGCGGGCCAAGCTCGAACGCAAGGGCTGCGACCTGCTCGTGGTCAACGCTGTCGGGGACGGCAAGGCGTTCGAGGTCGACCACAACGACGGCTGGCTGCTCGGTTCCGACGGTTCCGAGGCGGCGCTCGGCGAGGGCTCCAAAGCACTTCTCGCGAGCCGCGTGCTGGATTCGGTGGCGCAGATGCTCGATGCGCGGAGTACTCGACCGAAGTCGAATCCGTGACGATGCCGAGAGTGCACGATCGATGTCGTACCGGCTACCGTGCTGGGCACCACGTGTAGTGCCGTAGAGGTTTGCGCGGCTCCGGCAGGGGCGATAACACCGAGGGAACGTCAATTTTCGTGGAGTGCCCGACCGGCGCGAGGCGTCGGGTCGGGCAGGAACATGCGTCGAGAGGAAGTCCGTGAGCAAGTCCGGTAGTCGGCTTTTCACCAGCGAGTCCGTCACAGAGGGTCACCCCGACAAGATCTGTGACGCCATCAGCGATTCCATTCTCGATGCTCTGCTGACGGAGGATCCGCGTGCTCGGGTGGCCGTGGAGACCCTGGTCACCACCGGCCAGGTGCATGTCGCGGGTGAGGTCAACACCACCGCATACGCCGACATCCCCAAGATCGTGCGCGAGAAGGTGCTCGAGATCGGGTACGACTCGTCGGCCAAGGGGTTCGACGGAAATTCGTGCGGTGTCAACGTTGCGATCGGCGCGCAGTCGCCCGAGATCGCTCAGGGCGTCGATCACTCGCACGAGGCCCGGGTCGAGGGACTGTCCGACGACGAGATCGACCGTCAGGGCGCGGGGGACCAGGGGTTGATGTTCGGCTACGCCAACACCGACACTCCTGAGCTGATGCCGCTGCCGATCGCGTTGGCGCACCGGCTCTCTCGGCGACTGACCGAGGTTCGCAAGAGCGGAGTGCTGCCGTATCTGCGTCCGGACGGCAAGACACAGGTGACTATCGAATACGACGGTGACAACGCCGTTCGCCTCGACACCGTCGTGATCTCGACTCAGCACGCAGCCGACATCGACCTCGACAACCTGCTCACTCCGGACATTCGGGAGAAGGTGCTCGGCTCGGTGCTCGCCGAGTTGGACGTGCCGACACTGGACACGTCCGACGTGCGTCTGTTGGTCAATCCCACCGGAAAGTTCGTCCTCGGTGGACCGATGGGCGACGCCGGACTGACCGGCCGGAAGATCATCGTCGACACCTACGGCGGCATGGCACGGCACGGTGGTGGCGCGTTCTCCGGCAAGGACCCGTCCAAGGTCGACCGCAGTGCTGCCTATGCGATGCGGTGGGTCGCGAAGAACGCTGTCGCCGCCGGTCTCGCCGATCGCATCGAGGTCCAGGTGGCGTACGCCATCGGCAAGGCGGCACCGGTCGGGTTGTTCGTCGAGACGTTCGGCACCGAGAAGACCGATCCCGCGCGTATCCAGGCGGCGATCAGCGAGGTGTTCGACCTGCGTCCCGGTGCCATCATTCGTGATCTGGACCTGCTGCGACCGATCTACGCGCCCACCGCGGCGTACGGTCACTTCGGCCGCACCGACATCGATCTTCCGTGGGAGTCCACCGATCGCGCCGGCAAGCTTCGCGAGGCTGCCGGACTCTGAGTTCGGCTTCGACCGTTCTGCACGTACCCTGCTCGC
>NZ_LVCU01000268.1:0-5318 GCF_001647185.1 Rhodococcus sp. EPR-147 | reverse complement strand
AGCGTCGTCAGGAGCAGCCCGCGTTCGGTGTCGGCAACCATCTTGTCCAGACCGACGTCGGTGCCGCCCGTCAGAACGAGGTTCTCGCCCGGGACCGCGACAGGGGCTCCGAACTTCTGCGCCGCTGCACGTGGGTAGGCCAGGGCGGAGACCGATCCGTCGCGGATCCAGTCGACGCGCTCGATGTCCATGCCGTTGTCGAACACCGACACCGAATCACTAGACGACCCGGCCACCACGAACGGCGCGTACTCGAGTCCGGATGCGTGTGGATCGGAGTACAGGGTGAGCGGCAGGTCGGTGAGTTTCTGGCCGACTCGCGTCCCACCTGCCCGCGAGAGTGCGGTGCGGCCTTCCTGCGCTCCGCGGCCTTCCATGGTCCACATCAGATAGATCATCAGGTCTGCCACCGCCGACGGGGGCAGCACAGTCTCATAGCGACCGGCGGGCAGTTCGATGGTGTTCCGGGCCCAGCCGAGCCGGGTGGACAGCTCCGCCAACATCGACTCGGCCGACACGTTCCGGAAGTCGGTGGTTCCGGTGCCCACCCAGGCGCTCGCACCGGATCGCTTTCCATTGATCTCGACCGATCCGGTGGGCTGTGTGAAAGTACGACGCACCCCGGCCGAGGTTCCGAGCCAGACGTTGTCGACGGTGTGCTGCGCGAATCCGTACAGTGCATCCTCACCATCGAATCCGACGTTCAATTCCGTTGCCAGCGAACCGAACACGTCGATCGACGTATGTTGTGCTCGGCGGTCCCAGTCGTGTGGGTCCGAGACCGACTCGCGAGGCAGCAAGGGCATCGCGTCCTCGGCGGGCTCTGCCGATCGCGCCGCCGCCTCGCTGGCCCGGACCACAGCCTCGATGTCCTCCGGATCGACACTCGTCGACGACACGGCGCCGACTCGAACGGTCGTTCCGCCGGCTCCACTCCTGCCCCGAACGACGTCGGCCTCTCGCACGATCGAGATCACCTCCCAGCGCCGGGAGGTGGCAATTCCGTTGGTGGTCATGGAGTTTCCGGCCCACCGCAGCGTTGCGTCGCTGGAGTCGGTGACGATCACGATGGTGTCGTCGACACTCGCGTGGGCGAGTGCACGTTCGATCACGAGCTGCGGCGCGATCATCGGCCTGCCTCCGATCGGGTGTTGAGGACGTTGACGCCGCGGAACAACGCGACGGGGCAGCCGTGGCTGACGGCGGCAACCTGCCCGGGTTGGGCCTTGCCACAGTTGAATGCGCCGCCGAGTCGCCACGTGGACTGTCCACCGAGCAGTTCCATCGAACCCCAGAATTCGGTGGTGGTCACCTGGTACGCCACATCACGCACCTGGCCGTCGAGCACGCCGTTGCGGATTCGGTAGAAGCGTTGGCCGGTGAACTGGAAGTTGTACCGTTGCATGTCGATCGACCAGGATTTGTCGCCGACGACGTAGATGCCGTCCTCCACCTCACCGATGACGTCGGCGGTGGAACGATCGACATCGGGGTCGGGCTGCAGCGATACGTTCGCCATCCGCTGGATCGGAACATGATGCGGAGAATCGGCGTACGAACATCCGTTGGACCGCTCCAGACCGAGTTTGGGGGCGAACACTCGATCGAGTTGGTAGCCCACCAGTGTGCCGTCGCGGACCAGGTCCCATCTCTGCGACGCCACTCCGTCGTCGTCCCAACCGATGCTGGCCAGGCCGTTGATCTCGGTCCGGTCGGCGGTGACGTGCATGATGGGCGATCCGTAGCGCAACGTCCCCAACTGGTCCGGGGTCGCGAACGACGTGCCGGCGTAGGCGGCCTCGTAGCCGATGGCACGGTCGTATTCCGTTGCGTGCCCGATCGACTCGTGAATGGTGAGCCACAGGTTGGTCGGATCGATGACGAGATCCGTTGGGCCTGCCACGACGGACGGTGCCTTCACCTTCTCGGCCAGCCATTCGGGGATCCGGGCCAGCTCGTCGGCCCAGTCCCACGTGCTGTGCTCGCCCAGGTACTCCCAGCCTCGTCCGACGGGTGGCGCGAGGGTGCGCATGGTCTCGAATGCACCGGCGGATCGATCCACCGTGGTGGCCTCGAACTGGGGATGCAGTCGTACCCGCTGCTGCGTGATGCCGCTGCCGGCCAGATCCGCGTAGAACGACTGCTCCTTGACCTGCAGAACCGAGGCGGTGACGTGATCGACGCCGTCCGACGCCGCCAGCCGGGACGAATACTCCGCCAGCAGTGCCACCTTCTCGGCGGTGGGTACCTCGAACGGGTCGATGTCGTACTCCGACACCCACGTCGCATTCGAGTACACCGGCTCGGAGGCGAGTTCGACGCGTTCGCGATTGAGCGTGCGCAGCGCTGTGGCCACCTCGACCGCACTGCGGGCCGTGGCTGCGGCTGCGTCGGTGCCGAGTTCGGCGTGCGATGCAAAACCCCAGGTGCCGTCGACCACGACCCGTACGGCGAGGCCGATCTCCCCGGCGTCGATTGCGGATTGGACGGAGCCGTCGCGCAGCGATATCGACTGAGTCGTCAAGCGCTGCACGCGAACATCTGCATGCGTTGCCCCGGCCGAGCGGGCCGCGCTCAGGGCGGCGTCCGCGAGGGCCTGCAGGGGCAGAGCAAGGAAGTCGGCGTCGACCGATCGATCCGATTGTCTCGTCACGCCTGAAGACGCTAGCCGAATTGTTGCCATCCGAGTCGGACCACCATGCCCACGACCACGACGAGCAGGACGATTCTCACGAATCCGGCACCGCGGGCGACCGCCGTTCTTGACCCGAGGACGGCACCGAACACGTTGCACACCGCCATGGCCGCTCCGAGCTGCCAGTAGACACTGCCGGTGATGGCGAAGAAGGTGAGGGCACCGACGTTGGACCCGACGTTGATCACCTTGGCCATCGCGGCGCTGCGCACGAACTCGGTGCCGAGCATCGTGGCGAAGACGATGATCAGGAACGTTCCGGTACCGGGCCCGAGAATGCCGTCGTAGAAGCCAATTCCGGCAGCTGCACAACCGATGACGATCAAAACCTTGCGATGGGTCGGCGGCGACGGTGCCGCGCTCAGACCGATGGTCGGACGGCAGGTGACCAGTACGGCCACACCCACGAGAACGACCATGATGATCGGGATGAACAGCTCGCGATCGATCAACGACACCGCAGCAGCACCGGCTGCCGAGGCCACGGCGGCGAGAACGCCGGCCGGAACCAGCACCGCCCAATTCAGCGAGACCTTCCGCGCGAAGGTGACGACGGCGGCGACCGTACCGAATACGGCAGTCGCCTTGTTCGTCGCCAGCGCTGCCTGCTGCGTGAGCTGAGGTGCCACGAGAAGGATCGCCGGCAGCAGGATGAGGCCACCTCCGCCCACCACGGCGTCGACCCAACCGGCGGCCGTGGCCGCGACCATCAGCAATCCCCAGTCGGCAGCAGTCATACGGCAAACTCAATCACATGCGTCGATTCAGTCTGTGGCTCCGTGGGCAGCCGTTCGTGGCCGATGCCCTGCTGGCCGTCGGGCTGTTCGTCGTCGACATTCTGGTGTTCGTCAGCTCGGTCGACGGTCTGAACGGGCCGTTGTTCCTGGTCTTCTCGGTCGTGCTGACGATTCCCGTCGCGTGGCGGCGGCGTCTGCCCCGCACGATCGCAGCACTGACTCTCGTCACCACGCTCGGCTCCGACATAGCGGGCAGCCTGGTGGGCGATGCGTACAACGGTCACCCGGCAGCGCTCGCCCTGCCGATCATGCTCTACACGCTGGTCGCGTACGTCGGTCGAGTTCAGGGCGGCGTCTATGCCGCCGCACTCGCCGTGTACACCGCCGCGAACCTGCTTCTGTTCGCCCAACCGGTGTTCACGACACTGCTGTTCAGCGCGCTGATGTACGCCCTGTCGTGGGTTGCGGCGGAATTTCTCGGTGCCCGCCGGGCGTACGACGAAGCGACTCAGGCCCGACTCGTCGTGGCCGAGTACGACAGGGACCGACGCGCCGAAGAGGCCGTGCTCACCGAGCGCACTCGCATTGCACGCGAACTGCACGACGTCATCGCCCACAGCGTCAGTGTCATGGTGGTGCAGGCCGACGGCGCCTCGTACGCCATCAGGCGCAATCCCGATCGCGCAGAGCAGGCCGTGGCCAACATCTCCGCAACGGGTCGTTCGGCATTGGCCGAGCTGCGTCGAACGGTCGCGTTGCTGCGGACCTCGCCCGACTCGGACGACATGCCCCAGTACGGCACCGCCGGTCTGGCCCGTGTCGTGGAGATGATGGGTCGCGCCGGATTGAACGTCGAGCTCGAACAGACCGGAAACCTGGACGACATCAGTCCGGCGATCAGCCTGGGAGTGCACCGGTTGGTGCAGGAATCGCTGACCAACGTCCTCCGCCACGCCGGTCACGCGCCACGCGCTGTCGTCAAGGTGGTTCGCGGAGAAGATGCGGTCACCGTCGAGATCTCCGACAACGGCTCCGGCGCACCACCGTCCGAGGACGGTGGTGGACACGGACTTCTCGGAATGCGCGAGCGAGTAGCGGTGCTTCGAGGCACCCTGCACGCCGGGCGGACGCCGCACGGCAATTGGCTCGTGCGGGCAACGCTGCCGATCGAGTGAGGGCTAGGTTGGGTCGGTGCCGATCACCGTTGTCGTCGTGGACGACCAGGAACTCATGCGCATGGGATTGAACATGGTGCTCGAGGCGCAGGACGACATCGAGGTGGTGGGGGAGGCCTCGGACGGGGCGGGTGCCGTCGAGGCCGTCGCCAGACTGGCACCGGCGGTAGTGCTGATGGACGTCCGCATGCCCGGCATCGACGGCGTCGCCGCCACCCGCAGCATCACCGAATCGGGTTCGGACGCCAAGGTTCTGGTGATGACGACCTTCGATCTCGACGAACACGTCCTCGGGGCACTCCGGGCAGGGGCCAGTGGATTCCTGCTCAAGGACACTCCACCCGAGGACCTGGTCTCCGCGATTCGCAGCGTGGCCGCAGGCGATGCCGTCGTCTCGCCGAAGGTCACCAAGCGTTTGCTGTCGAGGTTCGTCGAGCAGTCCGTGTCGCCCACCGATGCCGCCGTTCTCGATGCGCTCACCGGACGCGAGCGCGAGGTGCTGGTGCACTTGGCTACCGGCTTGTCCAACGCCGAGATTGCGGAGGCCCTGCATCTGTCCGAGGCGACGATCAAGACTCACATCGGCCGAATCCTGACGAAGTTGGACGTCCGCGATCGAGTCCAGGCCGTCGTCGTGGCGTACGAAACCGGCCTCGTCCGGCCGGGTTCCTGAGAATCTGCCGACAAACACGGCAAGTCGGGAGCTATTTC
>NZ_LVCU01000267.1:0-706 GCF_001647185.1 Rhodococcus sp. EPR-147 | reverse complement strand
TTCCGATCGCGCGCATTCTTCCGATGTTGCCGCTGCCGCATCTCGACCGCGAGTTCGACTACCTCGTTCCCGAGGAGGTGAGCAGTGATGCTCAGCCCGGTGTCCGAGTTCGGGTGCGGTTCGCAGGACGACTCGTCGACGGTTTCGTGCTGGCCAGACTGGCCGAGACCGAACACTCCGGCAAGCTCGGCTGGCTCGATCGGGTGGTGTCGGCCGAGCGAGTTCTGACCCCGGAGATCGCGGAACTCGCCGAGGCGGTGGCCGATCGGTACGCCGGGACCAGAGCGGACGTGCTGCGTCTGGCGATCCCGGCTCGCCACGCCCGAGTCGAGGCGGAACAGACACCCGTCGTCGAGCCCCCGGCCGAGCCCGACATCGACCGGGCCGCCTGGTCGGCGTACACCCACGGCTCGAACTTCCTCGACGCATTGGCATCGGGACGCGTACCGCGCGCGGTATGGCAGGCGTTGCCCGGTGAGCTGTGGCCGGTGCGGTTGGCGGAGGCCGCCGCCGTGACCGTGGCCGGCGGTCGGTCCGCGGTGGTCGTGGTGCCCGATCAGCGAGACCTGGATCGTCTGGAGACGGCCTGCACGGCTCTGCTCGGTGCCGACCGGGTGGTGGCGCTGTCGGCCGGTTTGGGCCCGGCGAAGCGGTATCGGCAATGGTTGCGTGGGCTGCGATCGGGCCCGGTGGTCGTGGTGGGGAC
>NZ_LVCU01000266.1:0-12620 GCF_001647185.1 Rhodococcus sp. EPR-147 | reverse complement strand
CGCCGTATCCGCATGCCCGAGAAGTGGCGTTGCTGCGAGCGCACGTGTCCGCAGCCGCGGTGGTCATCGGCGGACATGCGCGGACTGCGGAGGCGGAAGCTCTCGTGGATTCCGGTTGGGCACACGACCTGGTGGCTCCTCGTGAGCTTGTCCGTGAGCGTCAACCCCACGTGGTGGCCTTGGCCGACTCGGACCATGCGCTCGCGCGGGATCCGGCAGCCCGTGTCGCCCGGTTGCCCGCGATCGCGTTCGAGGCGGCTCGGGCCGCACTGAAGGCCGATTCTCCTGTGCTGGTTCAGGTTCCGCGCGGGGGCTACGTGCCGTCACTGGCGTGTGCGAAGTGTCGACATCCGGCTCGGTGTCGCCGGTGCAACGGTCCGTTGGCGCTGCCGTCGGCCCCGGGGAGCGACGGAGCAGGCAGTCCGACGTGCTCGTGGTGTGGAATCGCAGACACCGCGCATCGGTGCACGGTATGCGGATCGCGCAACCTGCGTGCGGTCGTGATCGGCGCGGGCCGCACCGCCGAGGAACTCGGACGGGCATTTCCCGGAGTACCGGTTCACAACTCGGGAGGCGCCGCCGTGCTCGACGCCGTCCGACCCGGTGCCGGTCTGGTCGTGTCCACCGTCGGTGCCGAGCCGACGGTCGACGGTGGATACGGCGCGGCCCTCTTGCTGGACGGCTGGGCCCTGCTCGGCCGGGCAGACCTGCGTGCGGCCGAGGAGACGCTGCGTCGGTGGATGACCGCTGCCGCCTTGGTTCGGCCGGGCACGGCAGGCGGCCGAGTGGTCGTCGTCGCCGAGTCCGAGATACCCACGGTGCAGGCACTGGTTCGCTGGGACCCGCTGTGGCACGCCAGAAGTCAGTTGGACGAACGAGTGGAGGTACGGTTCCCGCCCGCCGTGCACGTTGCGGCCGTCGACGGAACCACCGATGCGATCACCGCGCTGGTGGAGAGCGCAGATCTGCCCGAGTCGGTGGAAATACTCGGACCGGTCGATCTGCCGGACGGCCAACGGGCGCCGGCGGGCGGCGGTGAGGACGCACTTCCCGGTGATGTGCAGCGGTTGTTGATACGCGTGCCGCGCAGCACCGGGGCGGCGTTGGCGCGGGCACTGGCCACCGCGCAGGCATCGCGCAGTGCCAAGAAACTCGGCGGCGGAGTGCGGGTCCAGATAGACCCGATTCGAATCGGCTGATTCCGCCGTCCCGGCTCGACGTGGCCTAGGGTTGCCTCGGGGCGGCGCACGGGGCGCCGATGAAAGGTGGGTCGGGGACATGAAGAGAAGGCAGCTCTTTCGCCGTGCGACAACAGGTTTGGCAGTGGTGATCGGTGCCCGTCTGGCCGCACCTGCCACCGCCGACGCCCTGCCGGGTACCGGCTCGGCGCAGCCACCGACACCGGCCGTTCCGTTGGACCGAATGCTCCGGATCGTGTCCCTGTCGCACATCAACGATCCGGCGCTCACTCCGATCTTTCCCGGCGATCCCGAATTCTCGCTCGAGACGGCGTTCACCGTCGCAGACGACGGCTTCTACCTCCAGTACGTCAAGGAGGGCGAGCACACCGGCACGCACTGGGGCGCACCCGCGCACTTCCAGGAAGGTGGCCTGACCGCCGACCAGCTCGATCCGGAGGATCTGTTTCTGCCCGCGGTGAAGATCGACATTCGTGATCGGGCGGCGGCCGACGCCGACTACGCCGTGACCGTGGCCGACCTGCAGAACTGGGAAGCAGTCAACGGTGCCATTCCACCAGGGGCGGCTGTCGTTCTGTGGACGGGATGGGCGTCACGCTGGGGGACCGATGCGTACGCCAACGCGGACGCGGACGGTGTGACGCACCAACCCGGGTTCTCTCCGGAAGCAGCGCAGTGGTTGATCGACACGGGCAGGCTAGCCGACAGAGGTGCCCTCGGCACCGACACCTTTGGACCCGATCTGGGCAACGACGACACCTATCCGGTGTCGGTCAAGCTCTACGACCGGCGTCGGATCAGTCTGGAGAACCTGACCAATCTGGAGTCGATTCCGACCACGGGTGCCTACGTTCTGGTCGGCGGCCCGATCAACCGAGCCGGATCCGGTTCACCTGCAACCATTTTCGGCCTGGTCCCCAGGGTCGCCTGATCGGAGGTGCTCGGCACCGCGGTGAGTGCACCCGCGGTGTCGTAGGCGTAGATGCCGGCCTTGCCCTCGCGTTTGGCCTCGTACATCGCTCGATCGGCCAGCCGCATCAGCTCGTCCTCGTCGGCGGTGTCGGAGCCGGCCATGCTCGTGGTGTCGTGGGGTGTGCGGTCGAGCTGACCGATCTGCACCACGCCCACGCACACGCCGACCGACACCGAATGGCCGTCGATCTCGTGGGCGGTCCGCATCGTCTCGGCGATGCGGACCGCCGTCTCGCGACCGGCATCCAGGTCGGCGTACACCAGGGCGGTGAACTCGTCGCCGCCGAAGCGGGCCACCACTCCGTCCACGACGCATCGCTCGAGGCGGCGTGCGAGTTCGACCAGTAGTCGGTCGCCGCCGCCGTGTCCGAATCTGTCGTTGACGCTCTTGAAGTCGTCGAGGTCGATCAGCAGCAGGACGGCGCGGCCTCGGCCCGCTCGGGCGTCGTGCACCGCCGCTCGAAGGTGTTCGTCGAACGACGACCGGTTGAGCAATCCGGTCAACCCGTCGTGATGCGCGCGGTACGTCAACTCGGCCTGCGCCCGAGTCAGGCTTCGCAGCAGATTGTCGTTCTGCACCAGGGTGATCACCTGGCGAACGAGTGAGAGCAACACCACTGCAACCCCGAGTATCACCACGGTCGAGTCCAGCTCTCCGGTCTGCACCCGCAGTATCGCCAACACGATCCCTATCGCACCCATGAGTGCGTACGGCAACAGCAATTGCGTTCTCGCGCCGGTGACGGCCTCGGTGCAGTCCGACTCGGTGGGCTTCGATTCGTGCAGCGACGATCCGTACAGCGACGAGCTGTGTGTCGACGAGTCACGCGGTGCCGGGTTGTCGTCCACGGTCCTCGGGGCAGCAGCCGCGAGAGCGATGAGCGCTGTGCCTGCGATGAATCCGCCGTCGGTCAGAACCGGCATGAAGTCCGCACCGGTGGCGACGAGATACGCATAGATGCTGTCGGATATCGCCATCATCAGGATTCCGGCGCCGAGCAGGGTGAGCTGCGTCCGATATCGCGCGGCGATCCTCGGGATCACGGCGAGCAGCACGATCATGGCCACGAGTACCAGGTCGGTGATGGGGTACATGATCGCCACCAGGAACTCGATCGAGTCGGATTCCGACGAATGCACGACCGCGCCGAGCACGGTTGCCCAGGAGAGAACGAAGAGCGACCCGACGACGACGGCCCCGTCGAGCAACGACATCACCCAGACATGGCGTGCACTGGAGGCAGCCCGCCAGGGCGACGGGCCGACGAAGGCCAGCAGGGCAGGCACGGCGAGGATCGGGAAGAGAAAGAATCCGACGTCGGCGACGGACGCGGGCGGCAGCGGCATGCCGAGAGCGGATCGATAGAAGGCCCAGACCGCCATGCCTGCACTCCAGCAGGCCATTCCGGCGGCCATCAGAACGCGCCACTGCCGTTCGGTGCCCGTTCTTCTCGACGCCGTCCGCCAGCAGACGATCGTCGCCGTGATACCTCCCGCGAGCTGTGCGATGTCGTCGATCAGTACGGAGGTTCGTTGGCCGAGAACGTTGGAGCCGGCGAGCAGGACGATGGCGAGGACGCATCCGAGCACGACGGTCACGCGTCGCCTCGTCGATCCGGCCACACGGCCTCCCTCGTTGGTGCGCGAGCGTGGTTGCGCGAGCGCGGTAGAGCCGGCCGCTGTTTCGGTCCGTTGGACGAGAGCTCGTACCGACCGCGTCATCCTAGCGAGCGAGAGCCGTCCAGGGCGCGTTCCTCGGAGTCGGGAAACGTGGAGGTTGCCTCTGGACCTTGCCAAAGATCTATTGTCGATATATCGTCGACGTATCAATCGATACGAAGGAGTACGACATGAATTACGCATTCGAGGGTTTCGCACACGAATTCGGACGTCGCGCAGGAGCACGTCGACACATGCGTGGCGCGCCGTTCCAGATGTGGGTCGCGCAGAGCGAGGACCGCGGCCCGTCGGACGATCACGGTCCACGAGAGCGCGGCCGCGGCAGGAGAGGCCACGGTGAACGGAGCAGGCACGGTGCCGGTGGGTCGTTCGGACGAGGACCGGAAGGCATGCGCCCCGGCTTCGGTCCCGGTGGTTTCGGTCCCGGTGGTTTCGGGCCGAACGCAGATTTCGGTCGAGGTCGCGGTCGGGGAGGGCGAGGGCGTCGCGGGGACGTGCGCGCTGCAATCCTCCTGCTGCTCGAGGAACGTCCGATGCACGGATACGAACTGATCCAGCAGATCGCCGAGAAGAGCAACGGCACCTGGAAGCCGAGTCCTGGCTCCATCTATCCGGCCCTGTCGCAACTCGAAGACGAGGGCCTGGTCCTCATCGACAAGGTGGCCGGCCGCAAGACCGCTGCACTGACCGACGAGGGTCGAACGCACATCGAGGCCCATCGTGCCGACCTGGGCAGCCCGTGGGACGACGTGGCAGAGTCCGTCGGAGTCGACGCCCGGGATCTTCGGGCGCTCATCGGCCAGTTGATGGGCGCAGCCGGTCAGGTCGCCGGAGTGGGCACACCGAAACAGGTGGAGCAGGCCGCCGAGATTCTCACCGAAGCCCGCAGGTCGCTGTATCGGATACTCGCCGAGGACGGTTCGACCTATCGAGATCCCGACGACACGGTCGACGCCCCCGACGCGCCGTGACCGGCAGGTGCGGAATCGTCCGCAGTGCTTGCGACTCCCTAGGATGGACACCCGAGATCCTTTCGTCCATCCCAGGGAGTTGCTCGAGTGCGCGTCGTCTTTGCCGGTACACCGGAGCCCGCGGTCCCGTCGCTGCGGGCACTGCTCGAGTCCGAACGCCACGAGGTGATCGCCGTGGTGACTCGGCCCGACGCCGCTGCCGGTAGAGGTCGCAAGACGATGCGGTCACCGGTCGGGCAGCTGGCCGACGAGCACGGAATCCCCGTGTTCACACCCGCGAAGCCCGCGGATCCGGATTTCGTCTCACAGCTCACCGAACTCGCACCCGGCCTGTGTCCGGTGGGCGCGTACGGGGCACTGCTGCCGCAGCCGGTGCTGGACATCCCTCGCTTCGGCTGGATCAATCTGCACTTCTCGTTGCTGCCCGCATGGCGAGGTGCCGCGCCGGTACAGGCCGCCATCGCCGCAGGCGACGAGATCACCGGTGCCTCCACCTTCCTGCTCGACGCGGGAATGGACACCGGCCCGGTACTCGGCGTCGTCACCGAGCGGGTACGCGCAACCGACACGACGGGGGACCTGCTCACCCGGCTGGCGTCGAGCGGAGCAGACCTACTCGCTGCCACCCTCGACGCGATCGAGGACGGGACGGCATCGGCGCATCCGCAGCCCGAGGACGGGATCTCCTACGCGAGCAAGGTCAGCGTCGACGCCGCACGCATCGACTGGACGCGGTCTGCTGCATTCGTCGATCGGCACATCAGATCGGTGACCCCCGCACCGGGCGCATGGACGACGATCGGTGAACTCCGCGTCAAGATCTCACCGGTTCAGCACTCCGAGGACACGCTCGCGCCGGGTTCGATCGAGGTGCGCAAGTCCGGGGTGCACATCGGAACAGGTACGACGGCAGTGGTTCTCGGCGAAGTTCAACCGCAGGGCAAGAAGCTCATGAAGGCACTCGACTGGGCGCGCGGCGCTCGGCTGGACGATACGGCGGTAGCGCGATGACAGAACCCGACAGGCCTCGAAAGCGCGAGTCGAGTCCGGCCCGAAAGACCACCAAGAAGTCGCCCGGTGCGCGTGGTCCGAAGGGAAACCGGCCCCCGCAGGGCGGGGGACCCCGTGCCGTCGACGCGATCGACCCGGCCCGTCGCGCGGCCAGGGATGTGCTGAAGGCCGTGCGCGAGCGGGATGCCTACGCCAACCTGGTGCTGCCCGGTTTGCTGCGAGAGCGCAAGCTCGACTCACGCGACGCGGCACTGGCCACCGAACTCGCGTACGGCGCGTCCCGAGCTCGTGGTGTGCTCGACGCGGTGATCGCCCACGCCGCCGGTCGGCCCGCCGCCGAGATCGACGGACCACTACTCGACATTCTGCGGCTCGGCTCGTACCAACTGCTGCGTACACGGGTGGCTCCTCACGCCGCCGTCGCCACGTCGGTGGACCTGGCTCGGTCCGAATTCGGTTCCGGCAAAGCAGGTTTCGTCAACGCCGTGTTGCGGCGCGTGTCCGAACGCACGGCGGCGCAGTGGGTCGACGAACTTGCGCCCGAGGCGGGGGTCGATCCCGTCGGCCACCTCGCGTTCGAGTACGCGCATCCCACGTGGATCGCGCAGGCCTTCGCCGATGCACTCGGTGCCGACGCCGGTGAACTCGCCGCCGTCCTCGAGGCCGACGACGCGCGCCCCTCGGTGCACCTGGTCGCCCGGCCCGGAGAGATCTCCGCCGAAGAACTGGCGCTGATCACCGGGGGAGAAGAGGGGCCCTATTCGCCGTATGCCTTGCACCTCGACGGCGGTGATCCCGGCAAGATCGACGCCGTCCGTGACGGGTTGGCCGGAGTGCAGGACGAAGGCAGTCAACTCGTCGGCCGGGCGCTCACCCTGGCACCGCTCGTCGGCGAGGACGGTGGCCGGTGGCTGGACCTGTGCGCCGGACCGGGCGGTAAAGCTGCCCTGATCGGTGCCATCGCCGAAATCGACGGTGCCACGGTCGACGCCGTCGAACCGACCCCGCACCGAGCCGATCTGGTGTCGAAGACGACGAAAGATCTTCCGGTGACGGTGCACACCGTCGACGGTCGAGCGTCCGGACTCGACGGCGGCTACGACCGAGTGCTCGTCGATGCGCCGTGCACCGGACTCGGTGCCCTGCGACGCAGGCCCGAAGCACGCTGGCGTCGACAACCTTCCGACGTGGCGGCGCTCGTGACTCTGCAGAAAGAACTGCTGGCAGCGGCAATACAGCTGGTTCGCCCCGGTGGAGTGGTGCTGTACTCGACCTGCTCGCCGCATCTGTCCGAAACCACGGCCGTCGTCGCCGACGCGATCCGCCGCTACGGCGTCGAGCCGCTCGATACCCGTGAGCTGGTGCCGGGTGTCCCACAACTCGGAGACGGCACGTCGGTGCAACTGTGGCCGCACCGACACGGTACGGACGCGATGTTCATGGCGGCGCTGCGTAAACCGATGTAAACAGCATGCCGATGTGATCAGTCGCCGGCCAGGAACGTCTCGGCCACATCCTTCGGGGCGTAGACCAGCCAGCCGTCGACGATCAGTTCTCGCAGTTCGTCGTCGCCGGTGTTGTCGATGTCGACCAGAACGGCGGCGAACCCGTCGAAATGCGGGATGGTGAAGCACGCCCGCGGGTGGGCGGCGAGGATGGCTTCCTTTTCGTTCGGATCAGCGGTGCGGACCGCGAGGATCGGCCCGCTGGGCGGAATCTCGCTGCCGAACCGCTTCAGATCGGCCTTGCTGAACGGCCGAATCCACGCGAAGACGTTCTTGCCCACCGACCATGCCGGATGGCCGTACCGTACACCCTCGGTGACCTCGGGCAACTCGGCGATCACCGTCGCCGCGTAATCCATGGTGGTCATGGGCGAACGATACCGGCTGGGCTAGGCTCGTCAATCGTGGTTTCCCCGATGATTGCCCCCTCGATCCTGTCCGCTGATTTCGCTCGTCTGGCTGCCGAAGCCGAGGCGGTGGCCGGAGCCGACTGGCTGCACGTCGACGTCATGGACGCGCACTTCGTGCCGAACCTCACCCTGGGTCTGCCGGTCGTGGAGAGCTTGCTGAAGGCGACGAACATCCCCCTCGACTGCCACCTGATGATCGAGGACCCGGCCCGCTGGGCTCCGCCCTACGCCGAGGCCGGGGCGTACAACGTCACCTTCCATGCCGAGGCAACCGACGACCCGTCCGCAGTGGCACGCGACATCCGCGCCGCGGGCGCGAAAGCAGGCCTGTCCGTCAAGCCGGGAACACCCATCGAGCCGTACCTCGAGATCCTGCGCGACTTCGACACCCTGCTGGTGATGAGCGTGGAGCCGGGCTTCGGCGGACAGTCGTTCATGCCCGAGGTGCTCTCCAAGGCGAAAGCTGTTCGGGCACTTGTCGATTCCGGTGATCTCCGGCTGATAGTGGAAATCGACGGCGGCATCAACTCCGATACGATCGAGCAGGCCGCGGAGGCCGGAATCGACTGTTTCGTGGCCGGATCGGCCGTCTACAACACCGCCGACCCCGCGGTCGCCGTGCGCGACCTCCGTGCCCGCGCCGCCCGCGCATCACATCACCTGTCGTAATGAACGGCCAGGGCGCAACACTGTCCGTCGCGGACGCCATGGCCCTCGCCGTCGAGGCATCCGAAGCCGCCCGGGGCATCAGCAGTCCCAACCCCCCGGTCGGCGCGGTGATCCTCGATGCCGACGGCATCGTCGTCGGCATCGGTTCGACTCGCCCGCCCGGCGGACCACACGCCGAGATCGTCGCGCTGGCCGAGGCCGGGGACCGAGCTCGCGGCGGTACCGCGGTGGTGACCCTCGAACCCTGCAACCACACCGGCCGCACCGGACCGTGCTCACAGGCCCTGATCGCGGCGGGCATCGCCGCAGTCGTGCATGCCGTCGCAGATCCGAATCCGCTCGCATCGGGCGGCGGAGACACCCTGCGCGCGGCGGGCATTCGCGTCGAACAGGGGACCGGCGAGACCGAGGTGCGGCAGGGTCCGCTGCGAGCCTGGTTGCACAAGCAACGCACCGGGCGGCCGCACGTGACGTGGAAGTATGCCGCCACCCTCGACGGACGTAGCGCGGCGGCGGACGGCACGAGCCAGTGGATCACCGGACCGCAGTCCCGGGCGCACGTCCACGCCGAACGGGCCAAGCTCGACGCCATCGTGGTGGGAACCGGCACCGTACTGGCCGACGACCCGCGCCTGACCGCACGACGTCCCGACGGGACCCTTGCGCCCCACCAGCCCGTCCGCGTCGTCGTCGGATCTCGGCCGATTCCGTCGACCGCGGCAATCCGTGGATCCGACGCAACCACCGTGTTCCTGGACACACACGACCCCGCCGCCGTGATCGACGCTCTGCACGAGCACACCGACATCCAGCTCGAAGGCGGTCCGACGTTGGCCGGAGCGTTCCTCGCCGCCGGGCTCGTGAACCGCGTCGTGGCGTACGTCGCGCCGGCCGTGTTGGGCAGCGGGCCCGCAGCGGTGGAGAATGCGGGTATCGGAACAATTGCCGACGCAATTCGGTTCCGCACGGAGACAGTCACCATGATCGGCAACGACATTCTGATCGGCGTCGTGCCCGAAGGAGCGAAGTAGATGTTCACCGGAATTGTCGAAGAGCTCGGCGAGATCGTGGCCAAGGACGAACTTCCCGACGCCGCGCGGTTCACCGTCCGCGGACCGGTGGTGACCTCGGATGCAGGCCACGGCGACTCCATCGCGGTGAACGGCGTCTGCCTGACCGTCGTCGAGGTGCTGCCCGACGGCGGATTCACCGCCGACGTCATGCAGGAAACTCTGAACCGCTCGAGCCTCGGCGCCCTCGATGTGGGCAGCCGCGTCAACCTTGAGCGGGCAGCCGCGCTCGGCAGCCGTCTCGGTGGGCACCTGGTGCAGGGCCATGTGGACGGCACCGGGACCATCATTAGCCGGTCCCCGTCGGAGAACTGGACGGTCGTGCGCATCGCACTGCCCACCTCGGTCGCACGCTACGTCGTCGAGAAGGGCTCGATCACCGTCGACGGCGTCTCGCTCACCGTCTCCGGACTCGGTGCCGACGACGGTGCGCACTGGTTCGAGATCTCCCTGATCCCCACCACCCTCGAGCTGACCACTCTCGGCACGGCCGAGGTCGGAACGCCGGTCAACCTCGAAGTCGACGTCATCGCCAAGTACGTGGAGCGGCTGCAGACGATCGACGCACAGTAAGTACTGTTGACGTGCACGCAATCGATGGTGCATCGGAGAATTTCCAGGGCGCTGAGCCAGGCCCGAGACGTATGGAGCACACCGTGGTGACCAGGTTCGACAGTATCGAGCGCGCAGTTGCGGACATCGCTGCGGGCAAAGCAGTGGTGGTCGTCGACGACGAGGACCGCGAGAACGAAGGCGACCTCATCTTCGCCGCCGAGAAGGCCACACCGGAACTGGTCGCCTTCATGGTCCGCTACACCTCCGGTTACCTCTGCGTTCCGCTCTCCGGTGAGGACTGCGACCGGCTCGGCCTGCCACCGATGTTCGCCACCAATCAGGACAAGCACGGCACCGCGTACACCGTCACCGTCGACGCCCGCGAAGGCATCGGCACCGGAATCTCGGCATCCGACCGGGCGGCCACGATGCGACTGCTCGCCGATCCCGACACCGGAGCCAATGACTTCACCCGGCCGGGCCACGTCGTACCCCTGCGCGCCAAGGACGGCGGAGTGCTGCGTCGCCCCGGCCACACCGAGGCGGCCGTCGACCTCGCCCGCATGGCAGACCTGAGGCCTGCAGGCGTCATCTGCGAAATCGTCAGCCAGAAGGACGAGGGCGCGATGGCACAGACCGACGAACTGCGCGTCTTCGCCGACGAACACGACCTCGCTCTCATCTCCATCGCCGACCTCATCGCCTGGCGTCGCAAGCACGAGAAGCACGTCGTCCGCGTCGCCGACGCCCGAATCCCCACCAGCCATGGCACCTTCCGCGCCGTCGGCTACCAGAGCATCTACGACGAGGTCGAACACGTCGCGCTCGTCCGCGGCGACATCGCGGGCCCCGACGGGGACGGCAACGACGTGCTCGTTCGAGTGCACTCCGAATGCCTCACCGGCGACGTGTTCGGATCACTGCGCTGCGACTGCGGACCACAGCTCGACGCGGCGCTGGAAATGGTCGCCGCCGAGGACCGCGGCATCGTGCTGTACATGCGCGGACACGAAGGTCGCGGCATCGGTCTGCTGCACAAGCTCCAGGCCTACCAACTCCAGGACGCAGGCTCCGACACCGTCGACGCCAACCTGCAGCTCGGACTCCCCGCCGACTCGCGCGACTACGGAATCGGTGCCCAGATCCTCGTCGACCTCGGCGTGTCCTCGATGCGGCTGCTGACCAACAACCCCGCCAAACGAGTGGGACTCGACGGCTACGGACTGCACGTGACCGAGCGAGTGCCGATGCCGTTGCGCGCCAACGCCGAGAACCTCACCTACCTGCGCACCAAGCGCGACCGCATGGGCCACGACCTCACCGGGCTCGACGACTTCGAAAATGGTCATTCCGCAGGCTCCACTCCCGCCCACGAGAATGGGGCCACATCATGAGCGGCGAAGGCGAACCCACCCTGCAGCTGGCAGGCGCGCGTGATCTCAAGCTGGCGATCGTGGCCGGTCAATGGCACCAGAAGATCTCCCAGGCGCTGCTCGACGGTGCACTTCGCAAAGCCGAGTCGGCGGGGATCGAGGACGTCACGGTCATCCGTGTCGCCGGAGCCATCGAACTGCCCGTCGTCGCGCAGGCGCTGGCCCGCAACCACGACGCCGTCGTCGCTCTCGGCGTCGTCATCCGTGGCGGCACACCACATTTCGAGTACGTGTGCGACGCCGTGACGGCCGGGCTGACGCGTGTCTCGCTCGACGAGGGCACTCCGGTCACCAACGGCGTGCTCACCACCAACGACGAGCAGCAGGCGCTCGATCGCGCCGGACTGCCCGGTTCGTTCGAGGACAAGGGCGCACAGGCCACGGCGGCCGCGATCGACACGGCGCTGACTCTCAAGCACCTCCGCCAACCCTGGACGAATCAGGAGTTCACGTGACCGGCAGCGCACCGTCCGCCGAGTGGGACATGGTGGTGAAGTCGCGTAAGTCGGCCCGCTACGCCATCGCGACCGCGGTACTGCTCGTGGTGGCGCACTCGACCGTCGCCGTCCTGCTGCGAGTGTCGCCGACCGGGGTGTACTTCAGAACCGCCGACCAGCTCGCGATGGCGGGAATCGGAGTCCTTCTGGGAGGCCTGGCGCTAGTGCTGACGCGCCCGCGCATTCGCGTCGGGCCGGCCGGTGTCGCGGTACGGAACCTGTTGTCGGAGCGTCTCATCGAATGGGATCTGGTGCGTGGCCTGTCCTTCCCGGACGGAGCCATGTGGGCCAGAGTCGACATTCCCGACGACGAGTTCATCAACGTGATGGCCATCCAGTCCAACGATCGTGACCACGCGGTCGCGGCGGTGAGACAGTTCCGCACACTCGAGCGTAAGTACGCGCCCGCCGCCTCGGTTCCGGACATCGAGGTCGATCGGGACTGACGTCGGAACTCCGCACCACAGCTGAGCTGCGGATGCGGAGAACGTCGGACCCGACGGCTAACGTGGTTGCCGTGTCCGACCCCGCTACCTACCGCCCGGCCACCGGAACCATCCCGGTGGAGCCGGGGGTGTACAAATTCCGCGATCCGCACGGTCGCGTCGTCTACGTAGGAAAGGCCAAAAGCCTCCGCAGTCGGCTCAA
>NZ_LVCU01000265.1:0-6836 GCF_001647185.1 Rhodococcus sp. EPR-147 | reverse complement strand
CCACCGAGGTCGAGGCCCTGCAGCTCGAGTACAACTGGATCAAGGAGTTCGATCCACGGTTCAACGTCCGATATCGCGACGACAAGAGCTACCCGATGCTCGCGGTGACGATGAACGAGGAATACCCGCGGTTGTTCGTCTACCGCGGACCGAGGCGCAAGGGCGTGCGGTATTTCGGCCCCTACGCGCACGCGTGGGCGATTCGGGAGACGCTGGATCTTCTGTTGCGGGTGTTCCCCGCCCGCACGTGCTCGACCGGAGTGCTGAAGCGCCACAATCAGATCGGCAGGCCCTGCCTGCTGGGTTACATCGACAAGTGCTCGGCACCGTGTGTCGGCCGAGTCAGCGCCGACGAGCATCGGCGCACCGTCGAGGACTTCTGTGACTTCCTGGCCGGTAAGACGGACAAGCTCGTTCGTCAGCTCGAGAAGAAGATGCAGGCTGCGTCCGAGGACCTCGATTTCGAGACCGCCGCGCGTCTGCGAGACGACGTCGGTGCGCTGCGTAGAGCACTGGAGAAGCAGGCGGTGGTGCTCGGCGACGGCACCGACGCCGATCTCGTCGCCTTCGCCACCGATGCCCTGGAAGCGGCAGTTCAGGTATTCCACGTCCGCGGCGGCCGTGTGCGAGGGCAACGCGGCTGGGTGGTGGAGAAGGCAGGCGAGGTGATCGAACGCCAGGACGAGGCCGATCTGCCCGCCCTGGTCGAACAGTTCCTGACGCAGTTCTACGGCGAGCAGGCCGCCCTGTCCGCACAGACACCGGGCGGCGACGACGGTGGATCCAATGCCGTCCCGAGGGAAGTACTGGTTCCCGTCCTGCCGGACAACGCCGACGAGGTTCAGGTCTGGCTCAGTGAGCTCCGGGGCTCGAACGTGACCTTGCGAGTTCCGCAACGCGGCGACAAGAAGGCGTTGGCCGAGACCGTCGAACGCAACGCCAAGGAGGCCCTGCAGCAGCACAAGCTCAAGCGTGCAGGCGACTTCACGTCCAGATCGGCTGCGCTGCAGGGTATTCAGGAGGCACTGGATCTGGATTCCGCACCACTGCGCATCGAGTGCATCGACATCTCCCACGTGCAGGGAACCGACGTGGTGGCCTCGCTCGTCGTCTTCGAGGACGGACTGCCCCGCAAGAGCGACTACCGCCACTACGCGATCAAGGAAGCGGCAGGCGACGGGCATTCCGACGACGTGGCGAGCATCGCCGAGGTGACTCGTCGCCGATTTTTGCGACATTCGGCCGACGGTACGGCCGAGGGAACAGGGGGCGATCTGGCCGCCGAAGCGGCCTTGGATCCGCAGACCGGCAGACCACGAAAGTTCGCGTATCCACCCAACCTGTTCGTCGTCGACGGCGGTGCCCCTCAGGTGGCCGCCGCCGCAGCGGTACTGGACGAGCTCGGCGTGACCGACGTCGCTGTGGTCGGTCTGGCGAAGCGTCTCGAGGAGGTATGGGTTCCGGGGGAGGAGGATCCGGTCATCCTGCCGCGCACGAGCGAATCGCTTTATCTGCTGCAACGGGTCCGAGACGAAGCGCACCGGTTTGCGATCACGTTCCATCGCAGCAAGCGATCACGGCGGATGACGGCGTCGGCCCTCGATTCGGTTCGCGGACTCGGTGAGTCGCGTCGAACAGCGTTGGTGGCACACTTCGGTTCGGTCGCCAACCTCAAGCGTGCAACGGTCGCGGAGATCGTCGAGGTTCCGGGAATCGGAGAGACCACGGCCAAGTCGGTGCTGGCCGCGCTGGGTTCCGACACGGACGACGCCGATGTAGGCGATGATGGCAACGCAAGTGCAACGACATCGGGCGAGAACACGGCGGAACATGCGATCGCACCGCGTGTGGAATCGGCGGGACAGGCTTCGTAGTGAGCGAACACCAGACACAGAGACATCCACCGTCCGAAGAACACCTCGAGCAGTCCATCGAGGGGGAGTCGCAGCACGACGAGATCGAGGTGGCGTTGGTCACCGGGGTGTCCGGTGCAGGATTGCGCACTGCGGCCAAGATTCTCGAGGATCTCGGCTGGTACGTCGCCGACAACCTACCGCCGGAGCTCATCTCCAAGATGGTCGATCTCGGACGCGAGTCCAAGCCCAGAATCGAGCGTCTGGCACTGGTGATGGACGTTCGAAGCCGCCTGTTCACCGGCGATCTGGGCTGGGTGGTGAAAGAACTCGACTCCAAGGGCGTGCGCAACAGAGTGCTCGTCCTGGATGCGTCCGACGCCGTGCTGATCCGTCGATTCGAGTCCAACCGGCGTAGCCATCCCCTGCAGAACGACGGTCAGGACGGAACGCTGACCGAGGGCATCACCGCCGAACGGTTGCGACTCGCTCAGGTCAAGGCAGCTGCGGATCTCACGGTGGACACCACGTCCCTGTCCGTGCATCAACTCCGGCGCAAGATCGAGACGGTGTTCGGCGCGGCCGAGACCACCGGAGTGGGCGTCACCGTGCAGTCGTTCGGCTTCAAGTACGGCCTGCCGATGGACGCCGACCTGGTCTGCGACGTGCGCTTTCTGCCCAACCCACATTGGGTGCCCGAGCTGCGCGAACATACCGGCCAGGACGCGGACGTTCGCGACTACGTGTTGGGGCAGGACGGGGCACGCGATTACCTGCAGACGTACACGCACCTGCTGAATCTGACCATCGAGGGATACGTGCGGGAAGGCAAGAGGTACATGACGGTGGCCGTTGGCTGCACCGGAGGGAAGCATCGAAGTGTCGCGATGACCGAGGCACTGGCGGCAATTCTCGCCGACCAGGGTGATGTGTCGGTGCGCGTGCTGCATCGGGATCTGGGTCGCGAATGAGCGAGGTCGACACCGAAGTACCGACAGCGGGCCCCAGGATCGTCGCGCTCGGCGGCGGGCACGGCCTGTACGCCACGCTGTCGGCGGCCCGGCTGCTCGGTCCCGACGTCACCGCCATCGTCACGGTCGCCGACGACGGGGGATCCTCGGGGCGTCTGCGGGCCGAGCTCGGCGTCATTCCGCCCGGAGACCTGCGCATGGCACTGGCTGCGCTGGCACGATCGGACGAGAGGACGCAGCTCTGGACGGACGTCCTGCAGCACCGCTTCGGCGGCACGGGCGCTCTGGCCGGACATTCGGTGGGCAACCTCATCCTCGCCGGCCTCACCGAGGTACTGGGCGATCCGATCGCCGCACTCGACGAGATGGTGCGGATGCTCGGAATCGACGGACGGGTGCTTCCGATGTCGCCGATCGCACTCGACATCGAGGCCGACGTCTCCGGTCTGGAGGACGACCCACGTGTGAGCCGCGTCATTCGCGGACAGGTTGCGGTGGCAACGACTCCGGGCAAGGTTCGCCGCGTTCGACTGTTGCCACCCGAACCGCCTGCCTCGGCGGATGCACTCGCTGCGATCGATAAGGCCGACCTCGTGGTGCTCGGACCGGGATCGTGGTTCTCCAGCGTCATCCCGCACGTGTTGGTGCCCGATCAGCTCGCCGCGCTCGCTCGCACGAGCGCGCCGAAGGTACTGGTGTTGAACCTCGCACCGGAGCTGGGGGAGACCACCGGATTCTCTGCCGAGCGCCATGTCCACGTACTCTCCCAACACGCACCGGATTTGGGAATCGACTACGTGTTGGTCGATTCCGCCTCGGTCCCGGAAGGCAGCAACCGCGAGCACGTGGCGCGGGCAGCGGCCCGGCTCGGTGCCGAGGTCGTCTACGTCGACGTTGCCGAAAACGGCACCCACGCACATCATTACGGCAAGCTTGCTGCGGCTCTCGGTTCCATCGTGTCGTCCACCGACGGCACCGCACCGACTACCGCACGCAGAGAGGGGATCACTTCGTGGCCATGACAGCGGAGGTCAAGGACGAGCTGAGCAGGCTCACCGTCAGTCAGGTCAGTTGCCGCAAGGCCGAGGTGTCCGCACTCCTGCGATTCGCCGGCGGACTGCACATCGTGGCAGGCCGCGTGGTGGTCGAGGCAGAGGTGGACCTCGGGTCCATTGCGAGACGGCTGCGTCGGGAGATCTTCGAGCTGTACGGCTACTCCTCCGACGTGCACATGCTCGGAGCAGGCGGGCTCCGCAAGACCTCTCGCTACGTGGTGCGCGTGGCCAAGGACGGCGAGGCACTGGCGCGGCAGACCGGCCTGTTGGACCTGCGCGGTCGCCCGGTTCGCGGCCTGCCCGCCCAGGTGGTCGGCGGCACGGTGGGGGACTCCGAGGCGGCATGGCGGGGCGCATTCCTGGCGCACGGTTCACTCACCGAACCGGGTCGATCCTCGGCTCTGGAGATCAGCTGCCCGGGTCCCGAGGCAGCTCTCGCGCTCGTCGGAGCCGCTCGACGCCTCGGCGTGGCCGCCAAGGCACGCGAGGTCCGCGGCACCGATCGAGTGGTCGTCCGCGACGGCGAGGCGATCGGGGCACTGCTCACCCGCATGGGCGCACAGGACACCCGGTTGATCTGGGAAGAACGACGGATGCGACGCGAGGTCAGGGCAACCGCGAACCGGCTCGCCAACTTCGACGACGCCAACCTGCGCCGCTCGGCCAGGGCCGCCGTCGCCGCCGCAGCGCGCGTCGAGCGGGCCCTGCACATCCTCGGCGAGGACGTGCCGGATCATCTGGCCGCCGCGGGCTCGCTCCGGGTACAGCATCGCCAGGCGTCGCTCGAGGAACTCGGCCAGTTGGCCGACCCGCCGATGACCAAGGACGCTGTGGCAGGCCGAATTCGACGCCTGCTGTCCATGGCCGACCGCAAGGCGAAGGAAACCGGAATTCCGGACACCGAGTCCGCCGTCACCGCCGAGTTGCTCGACGAGGCATGACCGGCCCGATCACGTGATGCGCGCGCTCTGCCTGCGCGCACACTAGGGTGGGAACCGCGTGTGGCACCCCGCACGCAGGCACAATCAGACATCTGTTTTCACAACTTTTAGGAGCGAACAGTGACGATCCGGGTAGGCGTCAACGGCTTCGGCCGCATCGGGCGTAACTTCTTCAGGGCTGTCGATGCGCAGAAGGCGCTCGGTACCACCGACATCGAAATCGTTGCTGTCAACGACCTGACCGACAACGCATCGCTCGCACACCTGCTCAAGTACGACTCGATCCTGGGTCGCTTGCCGCACGATGTCTCGCTCGAGGGCGAGGACACCATCGTCGTCGGTGGCCAGAAGATCAAGGCGCTGTCGCTGCGTGAGGGCCCGTCCGCACTTCCGTGGGGTGACCTGGGTGTCGACGTCGTCGTCGAGTCCACCGGCATCTTCACCGACGCTGCCAAGGCACAGGGCCACATCGATGCCGGTGCCAAGAAGGTCATCATCTCCGCGCCCGCCAAGGGCGAGGACATCACCATCGTGATGGGCGTCAACGACGACAAGTACGACGGCAGCCAGAACATCATCTCCAACGCGTCGTGCACCACCAACTGCCTCGGCCCCATCGCCAAGGTTCTCGACGACGAGTTCGGCATCGTCTCGGGTCTGATGACCACCATTCACGCGTACACGCAGGACCAGAACCTGCAGGACGGCCCGCACAGCGATCTGCGTCGCGCCCGCGCTGCAGCCCTGAACGTGGTCCCGACCGGCACCGGCGCGGCCAAGGCCATCGGCCTGGTTCTCCCGCAGCTGCTCGGCAAGCTCGACGGCTACGCGCTTCGGGTACCGATCCCCACCGGCTCGGTCACCGACCTGACTGCGCTGTTGAAGAAGAAGGCAAGCGCCGACGACATCAACGCCGCCATGAAGGCCGCAGCCGAGGGCCCCCTCAAGGGCATCCTGAAGTACAACACCGATCCGATCGTCTCCTCGGACATCGTCACCGACCCGCACTCGTCGATCTTCGATGCGCCGCTGACGAAGGTCATCGACGATCAGGTCAAGATCGTCTCCTGGTACGACAACGAGTGGGGCTACTCCAACCGCCTCGCCGACCTCATCGGTCTCGTCGGCAAGTCCCTCTGACACCGATGGCTGTCAAGACACTGCAGGATCTGCTCGATGCCGGTGTCGAAGGCCGTGGCGTCCTCGTGCGATCGGACTTCAATGTCCCGCTCGAGGACGGCACGATCACCGACCCCGGCCGCATTCAGGCGTCGATCCCGACTCTCCGGGCACTGGTCGAGGCGGGTGCCAAAGTCATCGTGACCGCGCACCTCGGTCGTCCCGACGGCAAGCCCGACGCGAAGTACAGCCTGGCTCCGGTCGCAGCGAAGCTCGGCGAACTGCTCGGACGCCACGTTCAGCTCGCGGGCGACGTGGTGGGTCAGGACGCCGAGGCTCGGGCCGAGGGTCTGACCGACGGCGACGTGCTGCTGCTCGAGAACATTCGCTTCGATCCGCGCGAGACCAGCAAGGACGAATCCGAGCGAGCTGCTCTGGCTCGTGAGCTCGTTGCTCTGGCCGGCGACGACGCGGCCTTCGTCTCCGACGGATTCGGCGTCGTGCACCGCAAGCAGGCATCGGTCTACGACGTGGCGCAGTTGCTGCCCCACTACGCGGGCACTCTCGTCGCGGCCGAGGTCGAGGTACTGGCCAAGCTCACCGAGGACGCCGCGCGTCCGTACGCGGTGGTGCTCGGCGGCTCCAAGGTCTCGGACAAGCTCGGCGTCATCGAGGCGTTGGCCCCCAAGGTCGACACCCTGGTCATCGGCGGCGGCATGGCGTTCACTTTCCTTGCCGCGCAGGGATATTCGGTCGGCAACTCGTTGTTGCAGGAGGATCAGATCGGGGTCTGCAAGGACCTGCTCGAGCGTTTCGGTGACGTGATCCACCTGCCCGTCGACATCGTCGTCGGAGACAAGTTCGCGGCGGACGCCGAGGCGAAGACCGTGAAGGCAT
>NZ_LVCU01000264.1:0-6484 GCF_001647185.1 Rhodococcus sp. EPR-147 | reverse complement strand
CGTCTTCTGGAACGGACCGGCCGGAGTGTTCGAGTTCGACAAGTTCTCGGCCGGCACCAAGGGCATCGCCGAAGCGATCATCGGAGCCACCGAGAAGGGCGCGTTCAGCGTCGTCGGTGGCGGCGACTCGGCCGCTGCGGTACGCACCCTCGGACTGCCCGACGACGGTTTCTCGCACATCTCCACCGGCGGCGGTGCATCCCTCGAATACCTCGAAGGCAAGCAGCTCCCCGGCCTATCCGTCCTGGAGGCGTAACGCATGGCACGTAAGCCGCTCATCGCGGGCAACTGGAAGATGAACCTCAACCACCTCGAGGCCATCTCGCTGGTGCAGAAGATCGCATTCTCGTTGCCCGAGAAGTACTTCGACAAGGTCGACGTGACGGTGATCCCGCCGTTCACCGACATCCGCAGCGTGCAGACCCTGGTCGAGGGCGACAAACTGCTGCTCACCTACGGTGCGCAGGACGTCTCGTCCGAGGACAAGGGTGCCTTCACCGGCGAGATCAGCGGATCGATGCTGGCCAAGCTGGGGTGCACCTTCGTCGTCGTCGGTCACTCCGAGCGACGCACGCTGCACAGCGAGGACGACGCCGTCGTGCTCGCCAAGACGAAGGCGGCCCTGAAGAACGGCCTCACTCCGATCGTGTGCATCGGCGAGGGTCTGAACATCCGTGAGGCCGGCGAGCACGTGGCCTACAACGTGGCACAGCTGCGAGGGTCACTCGAAGGACTGTCGGCCGACGACATCTCCAAGGTCGTCATCGCCTACGAGCCGGTATGGGCCATCGGTACCGGCCGGGTCGCGTCGGCGTCGGACGCTCAGGAAGTGTGCGGTGCCATTCGTGAGGAATTGAAGGCGCTGTCCTCGGACGAGGTCGCCGCGGGCGTGCGCGTGCTGTACGGCGGCTCGGTCAACGCGAAGAACGTCGGTGAGATCGTCGGACAGCCCGACGTCGACGGTGCCCTCGTCGGTGGCGCTTCGCTCAAGGCGGACGAGTTCGCCACGTTGTCGGCCATCGCCGCAGGTGGACCCCTGCCCTGATCGGCCATCGGCAACGCTGTATCGGACGGTTTTCGGACACCTCGCTTCGGCGGGGTGTCCGAAGCCGTTCGCGGGGCCAGGTAGGCTGCTGAAGGCATCGAATCGAGTTTGAGGTGGACATGGATCTGTTTCTGGATATTCTGCTGGTCGTCACCAGCCTGGCACTGATCTTGCTGATCCTGCTGCATCGCGGCAAGGGCGGCGGATTGTCCAGCCTGTTCGGTGGCGGAGTGCAGTCCAGCCTCTCCGGTTCCACCGTCGTCGAGAAGAACCTCGATCGCCTCACGGTCTTCACCGGCATCATCTGGCTCATCGCCATCCTCGGTATCGGCCTGGAGATCAAGTACACCTGATCGGATTCGGCTCCGAGTGCGAGTTGGTGACGGAGCGACGATACTGGGTGGATGAGCGAATCCTCCTACGAGTCAGTCGGTTCCCCAGCCTTCGTCCCACCGACAGCTCAGGGTCGGGAGTTGACAGAGCCTCTCCGTGAGGACATCCGCTATCTCGGCGGCATCCTGGGTGAGATCATTCGCGAGCACGAGGGCGACGACGTCTTCGAGCTGATCGAGTCGGCTCGCGTCGAATCCTTCGCGGTACGCAGGTCGGAGATAGAACGCGACGATTCCGTCGGACGTTACACCGACGTCGAAGTGGCACAGGCAGTTCCACTGATTCGCGCGTTCAGTCACTTCTCGCTGCTGGCCAATCTTGCCGAGGATCTACACCGCGAACGTCGTCGAGCGATTCACCTCGACCGCGAGGACCCGCCACAGGACAGCAGTCTCGACGCCACCTGGCTCAAGATCGATGCCGCAGCACCGTCGCGCGAGCAGGTGGCCGCGGCCCTGACGGATGCGTTGGTCGCGCCGGTGATCACCGCGCACCCCACCGAAACACGTCGACGCACCGTGTTCGATGTGCAGTCGAAAATCACCGAGCTGATGCGGCGCCGCGATGTCGCCGCTGCGGCACGTGAGGGCAAGGCCGCCACTGCGGCGAAGGAACTGGCCGCCTTCGACGTACAGATCCGCAGGCAGGTACTGACCCTGTGGGAGACGGCTCTGATTCGGTTGTCACGGTTGAGGATTCAGGACGAGATCGAGGTCGGCCTCCGGTATTTCGAGTCCTCCCTGTTCGATGTCATGCCGGCGTTGAACGCCGACGTGCGGGCAGCGCTGCGGGCACGGTGGCCCGAGGAGGATCTACTGCCGCGCCCCATTCTCCGGCCCGGTTCCTGGATCGGCGGCGACCGCGACGGCAATCCGAACGTGACCGCAGAGGTGGTCCACACCGCGACCCATCAAGCGGGATACGTGGCGTTCGAGCATTACCTCGACGAATTGGTCGCGCTGGAGAAGGAATTGTCGATGTCCGCGCGTCTGGTGGATGTCACCGAGGATCTCGAGGCTCTGGCCGGCGCATCGACCGAGCCGGACGACCGTCGATCGGACGAGCCGTATCGCGTCGCCGTCGCCGGTATCCGGGCGCGGCTCACGGCCACCGCCCGGGCTGTGCTCGACGCGGTGCCGGTCTCCGGGATCGACCTAGGTGCGGAGAAGTACGCCGGTCCGCAAGACGTTCTCGACGACCTCGACGTGATCGATCGGGCTCTACGCGCCGACGGGGATGCATTGATCGCCGACGATCGTCTGCTGCGGCTTCGGCAGTCGGTCGAGACGTTCGGATTCCATCTGCAGGCGTTGGACATGAGGCAGAACTCCGAGACCCACGAAGAGGTGGGCGCCGAGCTGTTGGCCTGGGCCGGTGTCCACTCCGATTACATGTCCCTCGGGGAGGACGAGCGGGTCTCGGTTCTGTCGCAGGAACTTGCGACCAGGCGGCCGCTCGTCGGCCCCAACGCGCAGCTCAGTGAACTCGCCACCAAGGAACTGGGCATCGTCAGGGCCGCCAAAGAGGCCATCGATCACCTCGGCCCCGACACCATCCAGAACTACATCATCAGCATGTGTCAGTCGGTCAGTGACATGCTCGAAGCGGCGTTGCTGCTCAAGGAAGCAGGAATCTTCGACCCCGGCACCGACGGCTCGGCACCGACGTCGACAGTGGGTGTCGTGCCACTGTTCGAGACCATCGAGGATCTGCAGCAGGGCGCCGCGACCCTGCTCGCCACGCTCGACGTTCCGATCTACCGCGCGCTGGTAGCCGGGCGCGGCATGAACCAGGAAGTCATGCTGGGGTATTCGGACTCGAACAAGGACGGTGGATACCTCGCGGCGAACTGGGCGCTGTACCGCGCCGAGTTGGATCTACTCGAGGCCTCACGCAAGACGGGTATTCGCTTGCGGCTCTTCCACGGTCGCGGCGGTACGGTCGGCCGCGGCGGCGGTCCCAGCTACGACGCGATCCTGGCGCAGCCGCCCGGAGTGGTACAGGGTTCGTTGCGGCTCACCGAGCAGGGCGAGATCATCGCGGCCAAATACGCCGAGCCGTCCATGGCGCGCCGAAATCTCGAGTCTCTGGTCGCGGGAACTCTCGAATCGACTCTGCTGGATGTGGAGGGTCTCGGAGACGGCGCAGAAGCCGCATACGACATCCTGGACGACCTCGCCGCGAAGGCGCGTGCGGCCTACGGCCGGCTGGTGCACGAGGAGCCCGGTTTCGTCGAGTACTTCCGAACGTCCACACCGGTCGCCGAGGTCGGTGAGCTGAACATCGGCTCCCGTCCGGCATCGAGAAAGCCGACGAACTCGGTGTACGACCTGCGTGCCATTCCTTGGGTGATGTCGTGGAGTCAGTGCCGGGTGATGCTGCCCGGCTGGTACGGCACCGGTTCGGCATTCGAGGAGTGGGTCGGCGACGACGATTCCAAGCTCGAGGTGCTGACCGAGCTGTACCGAAAGTGGCCGTTCTTCCAGACCGTTCTGTCCAACCTCGCGCAGGTCATGGCCAAATCGGATCTGGGCATCGCGGCTCGGTACGCGGAGTTGGTTCCCGACGCAGACCTGCGCGCGCGGATCTTCGGGATGATCGAAGCCGAACATGCCACGACGGTGCGGATGTACCTGAAGATCACCGGTCACAGTCGCCTGCTCGAAGACAACCCGTCGCTGGAGCGCTCGGTGCACAATCGCTTCCCGTACCTGGAGCCGCTCAATCAGATGCAGGTCGAGATGCTGCGTCGATACCGCAACGGTGACGACGACGAACGGGTCAAGCGAGGAATTCTGCTGACGATGAACGGTCTCGCGACGGCGCTGCGCAACAGCGGTTAGCCACGCACGAGGGGCGAGGAACCGGTTGTCGGTCGATCGCGTCCAACGAGGTATGACGCAGTGCAGTAGTTCGATCGATACCTGGAGAGACGGATCCGCCTACCGCGGGAGCAGTAGGCGGATCGGTCGTTCGATATCAGGATATGCCCGGGGCGTCGGCGACTACGACTGCGAGCGGCCGGGATGTGACCCCGACGCTGCCGACCCCGATTAGTCGGGTGGGATCAGACGGTGTCCAGCTTGGACGCTGCGCCGGCATCGAGGAACCAGACCGTCGATTCGGTGCCCAGCGCGCCTGCCGACGGGACGTCGTCGGAATCGGCTCCGCCCACCGCAGCGGCGACGGCGTCGGCCTTGTTCGCTCCCGAGACGAGCAACCACACGTGCTGTGCGCGGCGAACCGCAGGCAGTGTCAGTGTGATGCGCACCGGCGGGGGCTTGGGGGAGTCCTCGACCGCCACGACGAAGCGGTGCTGTTCACGCACTGCATCGGTGTGGGGGAAGAGTGAATTGATATGGCCTTCGCCGCCCATACCGAGGAGATGGACGTCGAACCGGGGCGTCGGCTCACCCTCCGATCCGGAATGCAGGATCTGTGCGTACGTTGCCGCGGCCACCTCGGGGTCGCTTCCGTGCGGTCCGTCCGATGCGGCCATCCGGAACACCCGATCCGGGTGGACATCGACGTGATCGAGCAGCGCCTCCGAGGCCTGGACCTCGTTGCGTTCGGGATCACCCGAGGGTAGGAAGCGTTCGTCGCCGAAGTAGATGTCGACTTTGCCCCAGTCGATCGATCCGGAGTCCTCACGTAGCGCTTGCAGCAGCGCGATTCCGGTGCCGCCGCCGGTGAGCACCACCGATGCGAAGCCGCGCTCGGCCTGCGCGGCCGTGACCACGTCGACGAAGCGAGATCGTGCAGCGTCGACCAGGGCCTGCGCGTCCAAGTACTGGAGTACCGATGTCTTACTCATAGCTCACTTTCGACAGTCCGTGCAGGGCGAGTTCGTAGATCTCATCCGTGTCGAGTCTGCGCAGTTCCTCGGCGAGGCACTCGCGCGTGTTGCGACGCGCCAGTGCGACCTCCGCGTCGGGCTGACCGGTGCGTCGCAGGGTTGCGGTCTTGCCGGTCTGCGGACGCGTCAGCGAGATGCTGCTGTTCTCTCTGATCAGCTCCACCTTCAGCTCACCCGCACGGCGGTGGACCGGCACGTCGAGTTTGGCGGCCAGCCAACCTGCCAGGATGTCGAGTGCGGGTTCTTCGGCCAGTCCGGACACCGTGGCCGAGACGACCGCCTCGAACGGAGCCTGGTCGAGCGCGGTGGCCAACAGGCCGCGCCAGTACGTGATGCGACTCCAGGAGAGATCGGTGTCGCCCTCGGTGTAGCTGCTGAGCCGACCCTTGATCGTCGCCGTGGTGTCGGGTGAGTTCGTGGCATCGGTGATCCGGCGAATTGCCAAGCGCCCCAGCGGATCCTTCGCCGGAACGGTCGGTGCCTCGTCCGGCCACCACGCCACGATCGGAGTATCGGGCAGCAGGAACGGGATCACCACACTGTGCTCGTGATCGGCGAGTTCGCCGTTCAGGCGCAACACGACGACCTCCGATGCACCGGCGTCTCCGCCCACCCGGATCTGTGCGTCGAGGCTCGATTCGGCGGATCGGTCTCCGTGGATGAGCACGATGACGCGGCACGGGTGCTCGCGGCTGGCCTCGTTCGCTGCGTCGATCGCCCGTTCGGCCTTGGCCGGATCACGGCTGGCGACGATCAGTGTCAGCACCCGGCCGATGGTCACCGCACCGCCTGCTTCGCGCACCTCCACCAACTTCTTGCCGACCTCGGCCGTCGTCGTGGCGGGGATGTCGACAATCACGGTCTTCTCCATTCGCGTCCGGTGCGGTGCATCATCTCGTCACCCGAGGAAGGCCCCCAGGTACCGGCTTCGTACGGTTCCGCGGTGCCGCCGGAAGCCCAGAATTCCAGAATGGGATCGAGGATCTTCCACGACAGTTCCACTTCGGCATTGACCGGGAACAGCGACGGCTCACCGAGCAGCACGTCGAGGATGAGGCGTTCGTACGCCTCGGGCGAGGATTCGGTGAACGCCTGGCCGTAGCTGAAGTCCATGCTGACGTCGCGCACCTGCATGCTCGATCCCGGCACCTTGGAGCCGAACCGCATCGTCACGCCCTCGTCGGGTTGGA
>NZ_LVCU01000263.1:0-9339 GCF_001647185.1 Rhodococcus sp. EPR-147 | reverse complement strand
ATCTCGGTGACTCGACGCCCGAGTGCCTTGCCGGTACGAAGGTAGAACGGCACCCCACCCCAGCGTCGCGTATCCACCTCCAGGGTGATGGCGGCGTAGGTTTCGGTGTTCGACTCGGAGTCGAAGCCCTCTTCCTCCTTGAGGCCCTTCACTTTCTGGCTGCCCTGCCACCCCGCGGAATACTGACCGCGCGCCGAGGTTCGATCGAGTGGCTCGGCGAGTTTGGTGGCCGAGAGCACCTTGATCTTCTCCGATTGCAGCTCCTTGGGGTTGAAGCTCACCGGCTCCTCCATCGCTGTGATGGCGAGAAGCTGCAGAAGGTGGTTCTGGATGACGTCGCGGGCGGCGCCGATTCCGTCGTAATACCCTGCGCGACCGCCCAATCCGATGTCCTCGGCCATCGTGATCTGGACGTGGTCGACGTAATGCGCATTCCAGATCGGATCGAACAGCTGGTTGGCGAAGCGCAGTGCCAGGATGTTCTGCACCGTCTCCTTGCCGAGATAGTGGTCGATGCGAAACACGGTGTCCTCGGGGAACACTCGGTTCACGACCGCGTTGAGCTCTTTCGCGCTCTGCAGATCGTGTCCGAACGGCTTCTCGATGACGACGCGTCTCCAGTTGCCGTCCTTGCTCTGCGCCAGGCCCGAGCGCGACAGCTGCTCGAGGACGACCGGGAACGCGCTCGGCGGAATGGACAGATAGAAGGCGTGATTCCCGCCGGTGCCGCGGGTCTCGTCGAGTTCGGTCAGTGTTCGTGACAGCTCGTCGAACGCGGCGTCGTCGTCGAAGGAGCCTTGGACGAACCGGAATCCTTCGGCGAGGGTGTTCCACACCTCCTCGCTGAACGGTGTTCGCGCGTGATCGCGCACGGAATCGTGCACGATCTTGGCGAAGTCCTGGTTCTGCCATTCCCGCCGGGCAAATCCGACCAGGGCGAAACCGGGGGGTAGCAGCCCCCGGTTCGCCAGGTCGTACACCGCAGGCATGAGCTTCTTACGCGCGAGATCGCCGGTCACCCCGAAGATGACCATGCTGCACGGGCCCGCGATACGGGGGAGCCGCTTGTCTCGGGCGTCGCGGAGAGGGTTGCGCCAGTCCGCGGAGTGGAGAGGTTCGGTTTCTGCGGTGGGCACAGTCGGTCAGCTCTTCTGACCTGCTTGGCGAAGCTGTTCGCCGGTGGCCTCGAGCAACTCGTTCCAGGCAGCCTCGAACTTCTGGACGCCTTCGTTCTCCAACGTCAGGAAGACATCGGAGATGTCGATACCGAGTGCCGAGATGCGGTCGAAGATCTCCTGGGATTCCGGTCCCTTGCCCGAGACCGTGTCGCCGACGATCTCGCCGTGATCGGCAACCGCGTCCATGGTCTTCTCCGGCATCGTGTTCACCGTGTTCGGCGAGACGAGCTCGGTGACGTACATGGTGTCGGGGTAGGCGTCGGACTTGACGCCGGTCGAGGCCCACAGCGGACGCTGCGGACGTGCGCCACTGCCGACGAGCTCGCGGAACCGAGGAGCGACCTCGAAGATCTGCTGGTACGCCACGTATGCGAGACGAGCATTGGCCAGCGCGGCCTTGCCCTTGAGCGCCTCGGCATCGGGAGTGCCGATCGCATCGAGTCGGGAATCGATCTCGCTGTCCACGCGGGAGACGAAGAACGACGCGACCGAGTGGATCTTGTCGAGGTCGTGACCGGCCGCGCGGGCCTTCTCGAGACCCTCGAGGTACGCGTTCATCACCAGCTCGTAGCGCTCGACGGAGAAGATCAGCGTGACGTTGACGCTGATGCCCTCGCCGATCACCTTGGCGATTGCGGGAATTCCGGCCTCGGTGGCCGGAATCTTGATGAGCAGGTTCGGGCGGTCGACGATCTTCCACAGCTCGACGGCCTGCTCGTACGTCTTGTCGGCGTCGTGGGCCATGCGGGGATCGACCTCGATCGACACCCGGCCGTCGACGCCTGCACTCGCCTCGTACTGAGGCATCAGGATGTCGCATGCTTCCCGGACGTCGTCCGTGGTGACCGTGCGGATCGTGGTCTCGACGTCGGCACCTTCACCGGCGAGCTTGGTCACCTGCTCGTCGTAGGCCTCGCCCGTGCTCAGGGCTGCCTGGAAGATCGACGGGTTGGTGGTCACTCCGACGACGCTCGTGGTGTCGATCAGGTCCTGGAGGTTGCCCGAGCGGATGCGGTCGCGGGACAGGTCGTCCAGCCATACCGAGATGCCGGCGGCGGAGAGCTCTGCAAGATTCTTGTTCTGGGTCATGAATTATCCCTTCACATTGGTGATGGAGCGCTGTGCGGCTGCGGTGACGGCCTCGGCCGTGAAGCCGAACTCGCGGAAAAGTGTTGCAGCGTCGGCAGATTCGCCGTAGTGCTCGAGCGAGATGATCTCGCCGAAGCCACCGACGATCTTCCACCACGGCATCGCGATGCCGGCCTCGATCGACACCCGGGCCTTGACGGTGGGCGGGATCACCTGATCGCGGTAGTTCTGATCCTGGCTCTCGAACCACTCGACGCACGGCATCGAGACGACGCGGGCGGCGATGCCCTGCGCCTCGAGCTGCTTCTGCGCCTCCACGGCGTACTGCAGCTCGGAGCCGGTGCCGATCAGGACGACGTCCGGGGTCGCCTTGGACGACTCGACGAGAATGTATCCACCCTTCGAGACGCCCTCGTAGCTGGTGCCCTCGAGAATCGGGATGCCCTGACGCGTCAGCGCGAGACCGACGGGTCCGCTGCTGCTGGACTTGGCCAGCACGGCCTGCCATGCGAATGCGGTTTCGTTGGCGTCACCGGGGCGAACCACCGACAGGTTCGGAATCGCCCGCAGCGCCGCGAGATGCTCGACCGGCTGGTGCGTCGGTCCGTCCTCGCCGAGGCCGATGGAGTCGTGCGTCCACACGTAGATGGGGTCGATGTCCATCAACGACGCGAGTCGAACTGCCGGCCGCATGTAGTCGCTGAACTGCATGAACGTTCCGCCGTATGCGCGGGTCGGGCCGTGCATGACGATGCCGGACAGGATGGCACCCATCGCGTGCTCACGGATGCCGAAGTGCAGCGTGCGGCCGTACGGCTCGGCGTCCCAGTCGTCGGTGGAGATCGACGTGGGGCCGAAGGACTTCGCACCCTTCATCGTGGTGTTGTTGCTGCCGGCCAGGTCGGCGGAGCCGCCCCACAGCTCCGGGAGGACAGGTCCGACGGCGTTGAGGACCTCGCCCGACGCCGCACGTGTCGCGACGGCTTTGCTACCGGGCTCCCAGGTGGGCAGAACGTCGGTCCAGTTCTCGGGCAACGTGCCCTGGGTCAGGCGGTCCAGTAGCTTCTTGCGCTCGGGCTCGCGCGCGGCCCAGGCGTCGAATTCGACGGTCCACTCGGCGTGAGCCTTACGGCCGCGTTCCTGCAGCTTGCGGGTGTGGCCGATGACCTCGTCGGTGACCTCGAACGTCTTGGCGGGGTCGAAATCGAGTGCCTGCTTGACCTTTGCGATCTCCTCGTCGCCCAGTGCGGCACCGTGAACAGCACCGGTGTTCATCATGGTGGGGGCCGGGAAACCGATGATGGTGCGCAGGACGATGATCGACGGCTTGTCGGTGACGGCCTTGGCAGCCTCGACGGCCTCTTCGATGGCAGTCACGTTCTCACCGCCCTCGACCACCTGCACGTGCCAGCCGTAGGCCTCGTAGCGCGCGGCCGTGTTCTCGGACAGGGCGATGTCGGTGGAGTGCTCGATCGAGATCTTGTTGTCGTCGTAGAACAGGATCAGGTTGCCGAGCTGCTGCGTACCGGCCAGCGACGACGCCTCGGACGTGACGCCTTCTTCGATGTCGCCGTCGGAGGCGATCACGTAGATGAAGTGGTCGAACGGACTCTCGCCGAGTGCGGGCTCGGGATCGAACAGGCCACGCTCGCGGCGCGCCGCCATGGCCATACCCACGGCGGAGGCGAGTCCCTGACCGAGCGGGCCGGTGGTGATCTCGACGCCGTCGGTGTGGCGGAACTCGGGGTGCCCGGGAGTCTTGGACTTGTAGGTGCGCAGCGCCTCGATGTCGGCGAGCTCGAGTCCGAAGCCGCCCAAGTAGAGCTGCAGGTAGAGCGTCAGGCTCGAGTGACCGCACGAGAGGACGAATCGGTCGCGGCCGATCCAGTGCGTGTCGGTGGGATCGTGGCGCATGGTGCGCTGAAAGAGGGTGTAGGCGAGAGGGGCCAGGCTCATCGCGGTTCCGGGGTGGCCGTTGCCGACCTTCTGCACTGCGTCCGCTGCCAGAACACGAACGGTGTCGACCGCTCGGGTGTCCAGGTCCGTCCAGTCGCTCGGGTGGTGCGCCGTGGTGAGGACGTCAATATCGTCTGTGATCGACACGAGCAGAAATCTCCTGACATTCGTTCGAGTTGTGGCTCCGAGGAATCGTCGCTCGGCGTCCGCTGCAATGCGCCTGGGTGGAGCGCGCGCGCAGTCGGTGCCGAAGGACGTCCCCCACCAGCCTAGTTCCGTCCGACCCTACTGTCGTGCCTTCCCCCGGGCGATTGCGCGCGGGTTACTCGTAGGCGACGTATTCCTCACTTTGGGTGCCCTGCGAATTGGAGGTGCAAACCCAGCCGTCTACCATCGGTCGTAGTAGGCGTACGTTCGTCGGCTGCCGCGGTAGTGAACGCGGGGGTCGGCGCTTGCGCGAAGGCGCCGAAGTGTCGCCATGAAGAGTCAACCCGCGTGCCGGTGGCATGCGAGCAAGTGGCCGAGTGCCAGAGAACGACAGTCGTGCGAGGAGACGCAGTGCGAATTGGGCAGCAGCCGGGCGGACACGGTTTCGCCGGCGGCCCCGGATTCGGAGCAGACGACGAGGGTGAGCCCACGCAGGCCGCGCCGGCGACGTCCGCCCCGCGCAGAGCACTCGCACTCTTTCTTGCGTATGTCGCGCTCACGAAGCCCCGGGTCATCGAACTCCTCCTCGTCACGACCATTCCGGCGATGCTGCTGGCCGACCGAGGAAACGTCGATCCCTGGCTGATCCTCACCACCCTCTTCGGCGGAATGCTGGCCGCAGCCAGCGCCAACACTCTGAACATGGTCGTCGACGCAGACATCGACAAGGTGATGAAGCGCACCGAGAAGCGCCCACTCGCGCGCGGTGCCATGCCCGTCTCGCACGCCCTGATCTTCGGGCTCGTCCTGGGTGTGTTCTCGTTCTTCTGGCTGTGGGCCACCACGAATCTGCTCAGCGGTGTGCTCGCCGTCGTGACGATCTGCTTCTACATTTTCGTCTACACGCTCGTGCTCAAACGGCGCACCTCGCAGAACGTGGTGTGGGGCGGCGCGGCCGGATGTATGCCGGTGATGATCGGTTGGTCCGCCGTGACCGGCACGATCGGGTGGCAGGCGCTGGTGATGTTCCTGGTGATCTTCCTGTGGACGCCGCCGCACACCTGGGCACTCATGCTCCGCTACAAGGAGGACTACCAGGCCGCCAACGTGCCGATGCTGCCTGCTGTCGCCTCGGAAACGAAGGTCACCAAGCACATCGTGCTCTACGCGTGGGCCACCGTTGCCGCAACGCTCGCGTTGGCCCCGGGCTCGGGCATCGTCTACGCAGCCGTCGCTGTGGCGTCGGGAGTGTGGTTCCTCGTCGTGGCCCACCGTCTCTACGCAGGCGTGCGTGCGGGAACACCGGTCAAGCCGCTCAAGCTGTTCATTCTCTCGAACGAATACCTGGCACTGGTGTTCTGCGGCTTGGCCGTCGACTCCGTTCTCGGCTGGCAGACGCTCGCTCAGATCCTTTCCTGAGCGAGCCGTCCGGCACAGTCGGCGTCAGGGAACCAGCACGATGGACCCCATCGTCTTGCGTGACTCCAAATCGATGTGGGCCCGAGCCGCATCCTCCAGCGCGTACTGCGCACCGATCTCGACCGTCAGAGCGCCGCTGGCCATCGCTGCGAACACATCTCCGGCGCGCCACTCCAGTTCGGCCCGGTTTCGGATGTGATGTGCGAGCGTGGGCCGGGTCAGGAACAGGGAGCCCGCGCCGTTCAGGCGCTGCGGATCCATGGGCGGGACGGGACCGCTCGCGGCACCGAACAGAGCCAGAGTCCCTCTGATCCGAAGCGACGCAAGACTTGCCTCGAACGTGTCGGCACCCACGCCGTCGTACACCGCATGGACACCCTCACCGTCGGTGATCTCACGCACGCGGGCGGCGATGTCGTCCTCGTAGCGCAACACGTGGGCGGCACCGGCCTGCGTCGACCGCTCGGCCTTGGCATCCGTGGAGACCGTGGTGATCACGTTCACGCCCTTCGCCACCGCCATCTGCGTCAACAACAGTCCGACGCCACCTGCGCCTGCATGTACCAGCACTGTGTCGCCCCGCTCGGCGGGATAGGTGGACTCGATCAGGTAATGCGCAGTCATGCCCTGGAGCAGCGCCGAGGCGGCCTGATCGGCAGGAACACCGTCGGGAACCGCGATGGCCGAGGAAGCGTCCACCAGGACGTATTCGGCGTAGCTGCCGGGTGCTGCGGCCCAGGCGACGCGAGCTCCCGGAGCAAAGTCCGTGACGTCCGCCCCGACCTGATCGATCACTCCGGACCCCTCGTCGCCGGGAACGTAGGGGAGTGCGCGCGGATACAGGCCGCGCCGAAAGTACGTATCGATGTAGTTGATGCCGATGGCGTCCGTCCTGACCAGGAGTTGAGCAGGTCCTGGCGTCGGTATCGGAACATCGACGACGTTCATGACCTCGGGTCCGCCGGTGTTGTCTATTCGAATGGCACGCATGAAGTCCGTTCTACACCGGCGCGTCGCACCCGGTGGCATCGATCCGCTCGATGTACGCACGCGGGCGAAGTTACCGATCAGTAACGACTGGACGGGTCGATGCGGGGACTGCGAACGGCCTCGGTATCGTGTCGGCATGGCTACCGAAATCGACAGTGCGGGCATCGAGAAGAACGAGTCGAACGACGTTCCCAAGGGAACGCTTGCGGCGGTGAAGAGCTTCCTCGCCGACCACGGCAACTCTGCCAACGTGGTGATTCAGCCGGTCGGTCGCGCCGGGACTCGGCTCACCATGGTCGGTGCCGACGGAGTTCTGGGGGACCAGGTGGTGGCGACGACCGCCATCGCCCGCGCGATCGTCGACGGTCTCGACCAGTTGACCGAGGCCGAATGGGACCGCGAGTTGACCAGTTCGGTCAATCCGGCACCCGGACACCACGAGAAGATGGCCGGGTGGGTAGCCCATCAGAAGAAGTTCCCGAAGGCGCGTAACCAGGCGATCGTCTGAGCGGAGAAAAGTCGCAAAACTTGTTCGATTCAGCGGGAACCATCTGGGCACCCGGTGCGTCGAAGTCAGTGGAGGGGCAGTCGGCCATCTGAGGGGGAGGTCGGCTGCCCCTCCACCCTGTTCGAAGATCGATCGATCGTCACGAGTGAACTGCGACGTCCTCGGCGGTCTCGATCTTGTCGGTCGCGGCCGGGCCGCGAGTTCGGCAGGCCGCCCAGACGGCAGCGGTGGCGGCGGTACACGCGCCCGCACCGGCCACATGGAAGGCGACGAGTACGGCTGGAACCCCGGTGAAGTACTGGACCAATCCGATCAGAGACTGTGCCAACACCAGAACGATCAGGACATTGAGTCGAAACGTGACAGTCTTGGGTGCGCGAACGGCATACAGGGCGAAGGCCAGTCCGACGAGCAGCGCCAGGTAGCCGACCAGGAACTGCGAGTGCGCGTGCACCAGCGTCACGATCTCGATACCGAGGCGCGGTACCGGTTCCTCGATGCTCTTGTCACCTGCGTGCGGACCAGCTCCGGTCACCATGGTGCCCGCGATCAGCACACCCGCCAGAGCGATCCCGGACAGTCCCGTCAGCGCTCGCAGAGCACCGGGCACCGTCGGCGTCGACTCCGATGCCGCATCGCTCTCGCCCACCTTGGCGTACAGCAGCGTGGCCAGCCAGACCATCGCCATCGAGACGACGAGGTGAACGGCGACGGTCCACCACAGCAGTCCGGTCAGCACGGTGAATCCACCGATCACGGCCTGCACGACGGTACCGAGTGGCATCAGCCACGCGAAGAACAGCACTCCGCGACGACGCCGCGCCCTGGTGACGGCGATGACGACAGCGGCAGCAGCGAGCACGACCACGAACGTGAGCAGGCGGTTACCGAACTCCACGGCCTGATGCAGAATCGGCACCTCGGACACTCCGACGGGGGTGAAGCTCCCGGGGAAGCACTGCGGCCAGGTGGGGCAACCGAGACCGGATCCGGTGACGCGAACGACTGCACCGGTGACGGCGATGCCGCCCTGCGTCAGGATCGCGATGAAAGCCAGAATTCGCTGCACACGAAGCGACGGCAGTGGCAGGAGATCGACGACGCGCAGGAATACGCCATAGAGCTTCCGTGGGAGGTAAGGCACTCCACGATGGTAAACGCCGATCAACTACACAGCGTCGTTGGGTAGCGAGCGTGACTCAGGTGAACTTGAACGTGCGGACGGCGAGCGTGCTGCACACCGCAGCCCACACCAGCAGTACGACCACACCGAACACGTCGAACGACGACGCCACACCCCTGCTCAGTGCCTCACCCAGTGCGCCGGACGGAACGATGCGTGCCACGTTCTGCAGTCCCTGGGGGATCTGGTCGTCGACGAACACAGCGCTTCCGACGCCCAGCATCACGAACCAGGCGATGTTCGCCAGCGCCAGCACGATCTCGGCGCGCAGGGTGCCGCCCAGCAGCAACCCCATGGACGCGAAGGTGACGGTTCCCAGAGCGATGATGACGGCACCGAGCAACAGCCCCGTCGCGCTCGGGCGCCATCCGAGAGCGACGCCGATCGAGCCGAGCAGAATCGACTGCAGGATCACCACGATCACCACGGCGGCGGATTTGCCGCCGATGATGCCCCACCGCGGAAGTGGTGTCGCCCCGAGCCGCTTGAGAGCGCCGTAGCGGCGATCGAAGCCGACGGCGATCGCCTGACCGGTGAACGCCGTCGACATGATGGCAACCATCATCACGGCCGGGACCACTCGGGCAACTCGGTCGACGCCGAGCTCGCCGAAGGGCAGCAGGGTCAATCCGATCAGCAACGTGATCGGGATGAACATCGTCAGCAGCAACTGTTCACCGTTGCGCAGCAACAACTTCAGCTCGAGGCGGGTCTGCGCGAGCAACATACGTGCAGCCGACGCGGGCTGCGGGCGAGGCGCGAACAGACCTGTCTCGAATCGGTTGTCGGCGAGCCGGGCTTCTCTGCGCACGGTCACTTCCTCAATTCTCTGCCGGTCAGTTCGAGGAACACGTCCTCGAGGCGGCGCT
>NZ_LVCU01000262.1:0-2109 GCF_001647185.1 Rhodococcus sp. EPR-147 | reverse complement strand
GGCGACCACATAGGAACCGGGCGTCGGTTCGGACGGTACGTACCCCGGGGGAAGAGCCGCGTCGAGCATGGAGAGTTCGAGCCCAGGGGGTGCGGTGAAGCGTAGCTGGCCCTCGGCACCCTGCTTGGTCAGCTCCGAGGGGGTGCCCGAGGCGACGACGCGGCCGTTGTCGATGATCGTCAGCCGGTCTGCGAGCTGCTCGGCCTCGTCCATCAGATGTGTCGTGAGCAGAACGCCGACTCCGTCGCGGCGCAGGGCGTCGATCAGCTCCCACACGAGCAGCCGGGCCTGGGCGTCGAGCCCGGCGGTCGGTTCGTCCAGGAACACCAGTTCGGGCCGTCCGACGATGGCGCACGCCAGGGCGAGCCGCTGCTGTTGCCCACCGGAGAGCCGCCGGTACGGGGTGCGGACGGCCGAGGTGAGGCCGAGGCAGTCGAGCAGCCATGCCGGATCGAGGGGGTCGGCGGAGTACGAGGCGACGAGTTGGAGCATCTCGCCGGCTTTGGAACCGGGGTATGCACCGCCGCCCTGGAGCATGACGCCGATGCGTGGCCGCAGCTGTGCCGACTGCGCGACGGGGTCGAGTCCGAGGACTCGGACCGAGCCGCCGTCGGGGACGACGAATCCTTCGCACATCTCGACGGTGGTGGTCTTTCCGGCACCGTTGGGGCCCAGCAGTGCGAGAACCTCGCCGGGGCCGATGTTCAGGCTCAGTCCGTCGACGGCACTGACACCGTCGTACGACTTGCGTACGTCGGTCAGCTGTACGACAGGTTGCGTCGCGTCGGACGTCCCGGAGATCACGAGGACTCAGCGTATTCGTCTGCGCTGCGGTCGCGTGCCGGTGGTCCGGTGCGGGTGGGCCACGGCATCCGGTTTCGCGTGAACAGGTAGAGCACTGCGATCGTCAGGATGGTCATGACTGCGGCCTGCACGATCTGGAACGGCTGGTACTCACTGCCGTTCGGCATCAGGATCACACTCACCAACGACGAGAAGGCGATGGCCGGACGCCGGAACGAGGAAGTGGTGGCCCATGCCGCCAGCGGAATCACCGCCCACAGCAGGTACCAGGGTTGGACCACGGGGAACAACAGGACGACGGCACCGAGCGCGACGCCGAGTGCGCCGACCGGATGTAGCCGGCCGCGCAGAACGGCGATCAGCATGCGGACGACGATGATTCCCGCGACGACGGCAGCGATCGGGCGAGTGAGACCCAACACGGCGGTGGTGTGGTCTCCGAGGCCGAGGAGTACACCGACGAATCCGGTGCCCAGCCCGAGAATCGTGGGAATCGACATCCAGCTGCGCACCACGCCGGCGGTCCCCAGAGTGTTGATCCAGCCGAAGCCGAGCCCACTGCCCAGGCTCACCGCGACTTGGACCGCGACGGCGATCGAGCCGAGCAGGATTGCCGCGTACACCACGGATCTGAGGGTCCCGCCCCACCGCCTCGACAGGGCCATCCCCACGAAACCGAGTGCGATGAGCGAGGGAATCTTGATCGCAGACGACAGCGCGATCAGGCCTGCTCCGCCGACGAGGAATGCAATATCGGTGCTGCGGAGGGGACCCGAGCGCTCGATCGCGCGAAGCGCCAGTTCGGTACCGGCCAGCATGAGCCCGATCATCAGGGCCTCGTTGTGGATACCGGCGACCAGGTGGAACAGCAGCAACGGGTTCGCGGCACCGAGCCACAGTGCCGTCACCGACGCAACCCCGCAGCGTCGGGCGAGGCGGGGCAGCGACCAGACGATCAACGCCACGCCCGCCAGTGCGAGCAGACGATGCAGAAAGATGCCGGCGACGATGTTCTCGCCGGTCAGGTACGTGATGCCACGCCCCATCCACAGGAACAGTGGGCCGTAGGGTGCCGGGGTCTCCCGCCAGATGTTGGGAACCGTTCGGGTCAGTACGTTGTCGGCCCCGAGTGCATCGACCGGACCGACCTCGTACGGGTCGAGTCCGCGTGCGGTGATCTCGCTCTGAGCCAGGTACGAGTAGACGTCGCGCGAGAACATCGGCGGTGCCACGCACAACGGCAGGATCCACAGCAGCAACGTGCGGTCCATCTGGGAGCGGGTGAGTCGCCGCGGGGTCGCTCCC
>NZ_LVCU01000261.1:0-4513 GCF_001647185.1 Rhodococcus sp. EPR-147 | reverse complement strand
GACCACCCCGCCCGGAGGCGTGGGCTCGAGGCCGATGACTCGACGTGCCGGGGCCACGACGAACCTGTGGACGAATGCAGTCGGCGTGGACTTCGATGTGCCGGACACCGGGGGAGACCCGGGACCGCCCGCAGAAGGTGAGCTCTCGAAACTGGGCTCACTGTCGGTCGATGGCACAGTGGGAGCGTAGCGGGGCACTCGCTCACCACCTGCACCGTGCTCCACCCGACGACATGCGCATCGGCCGCCGCGCTGGGTGAGCCGCCCGCATAGGGCACCCTTGCTGGACCGAGTACAGCAATTCCGTCACACTGGTGTTGTGAAAACAACCGAGAGCTCGCTCGTGCGTCCGGGAAGTGTCGAGTCGTCGGCCTCCGGCGCAGGCGTTTCGTCGGTGCGACCCACGTCGGCGCCCGAGGGGCAGACGCGGAGCGCTGTGGTCACGCTGCTGCTCGAGGAAGGCCCCATCACCGCCTCGGACATCGGCACTCGACTGGGGTTGAGCGCGGCGGGTGTCCGACGTCACCTGGACGCACTCATCGACGCGGGCGAGGCCCGCATCACCACCCCCGCAGGTGCGCGGCAACGGGGCCGCGGCCGACCGGCGAAGCACTTCCAGCTCACTGCAGCCGGACGCAACCGTCTCGGCCACACCTACGACGATCTTGCCGGTGCCGCCATGCGGCAGTTACGCAAGATCGGCGGGGATGCGGCCATCGAGACATTCGCGCGGCAACGCGTCAACACCATCGTGGCCGACGTGGAGCCGGCCACGGGTTCCGATGCGCATGCCGTGGAGGACGCTGCCGACCGAATCGCCGACGCGTTCAGCGCGGCGGGCTTTTCTGCCACCACCCGTCAGGTGGGCAACGGTGTGCAGATCTGCCAGCACCACTGCCCGGTGTCGCACGTCGCCTCCGAGTTTCCGGAGCTGTGCGAGGCCGAGCAGACCGCGTTTGCCGAGATCCTCGGCACGCACGTGCAGCGTTTGGCGACCATCGCCAACGGCAATTGCGCATGCACGACGCACGTACCGCTGTCACCGACGCGGTATTCGAACACCGATAGTTCCGACAAGAAGACTCCCGACGCGCAGCCCCGTGTCGGAGAACGCCCACGCCTCCGGAAGGAGCCCGCATGACCGTCACACCAGACCAGGTGACACCCACCGCGCCGCTGACCCAGGACGAGACCATCGCCTCGCTCGGCACCTACGGATACGGCTGGGCCGACTCGGACGTAGCCGGTGAGAGCGCCAAGCGCGGTCTTTCCGAGGCCGTCGTTCGCGACATCTCGCAGAAGAAGAGCGAGCCCGAGTGGATGCTCGAGGCGCGCCTGAAAGCGCTCAAGACGTTCGAGCGCAAGCCGATGCCGAACTGGGGTTCCAACCTCGACGGCATCGACTTCGACAACATCAAGTACTTCGTGCGGTCCAGCGAGAAGCAGGCTGCCACGTGGGAAGACCTGCCGGAAGACATCAAGAACACGTACGACAAGCTCGGCATCCCCGAGGCGGAGAAGCAGCGCCTCGTCTCCGGTGTCGCTGCCCAGTACGAGTCCGAGGTGGTCTACCACTCGATCCGTGAGGATCTCGAGGCCCAGGGAGTGTTGTTCCTCGACACCGACACCGCCCTGAAGGAGCAGCCGGAGCTGTTCCGGGAGTACTTCGGCACCGTCATCCCCGCAGGCGACAACAAGTTCTCCGCACTCAACACCGCGGTGTGGTCCGGTGGATCCTTCATCTACATCCCGCCGGGCGTCCACGTGGACATCCCGCTGCAGGCCTACTTCCGGATCAACACCGAGAACATGGGTCAGTTCGAGCGCACGCTGATCATCGTCGACGAGGGTGCCTACGTGCACTACGTCGAGGGCTGCACCGCACCGATCTACAAGTCGGATTCGCTGCACTCCGCCGTGGTCGAGATCATCGTCAAGAAGGGTGGTCGGTGCCGCTACACGACCATCCAGAACTGGTCGAACAACGTCTACAACCTCGTCACCAAGCGTGCCAAGGCCGAGGCGGGCGCAACCATGGAGTGGGTCGACGGCAACATCGGCTCCAAGGTCACCATGAAGTACCCGGCCGTCTGGATGACCGGTGAGTACGCCAAGGGTGAGGTTCTCTCGGTCGCGTTCGCAGGCCCGGACCAGCACCAGGACACCGGCTCGAAAATGCTGCACCTGGCACCGCACACGTCCTCGAACATCGTCAGCAAGTCCGTCGCTCGCGGCGGTGGCCGGACGTCGTACCGCGGTCTGATCCAGATCAACAAGGGTGCACACGGCTCGCGCTCGACGGTCAAGTGCGACGCGTTGCTCGTCGACACGATCAGTCGTTCCGACACGTACCCGTACGTCGACATCCGCGAGGACGACGTGTCGATGGGCCACGAGGCCACCGTCTCGAAGGTCAGCGACGATCAGTTGTTCTACCTGATGAGCCGCGGCATGACCGAGGACGAGGCCATGGCGATGGTCGTGCGCGGCTTCGTCGAGCCGATCGCTCGCGAACTGCCGATGGAATACGCGCTCGAGCTCAACCGGCTCATCGAGCTGCAGATGGAAGGGTCGGTCGGATAAGTGAACAACCCCCTCACCGGAGTCATGGGTGCTGTGGCATCCGAGAATCCAGAGTCGGCCAAGGAAGACAAGTCGAAGCTCGTCGAGAACAAGGGCGCTCAGTTCACGTCCTACGACGTGAATGCGTTCGAGATCCCGTCCGGCCGTGACGAGCTGTGGCGTTTCACGCCGCTGCGTCGGCTGCGCGGCTTGCACGACGGTTCCGCTGTCGCCGACGGGGCCGCTCGGGTCACCGTCGGCGCCCCGGAGTCGGTGGGCGTGGAGACCGTCGGCCGCGACGACGAGCGACTGGGCAAGGCCGGGGTCCCGGCCGATCGTATTGCTGCGCAGGCTTTCTCCGCGTTCACCGAGGCCACGATCGTCTCCGTGCCGAACGAGGTCGAGGTGGCCGATCCGATCGAGATCACCGTCGACGGTCCCGGTGTCGACCACGTCGCCTACGGCCACATGCAGATCAGGCTCGGCACGTTCGCTCGCGCCACCGTCGTGATCGACCAGCGAGGTAGCGGAACGTACGCCGAGAACGTCGAGTTCGTTCTCGGCGACAGCTCGCAGTTGCACGTCGTACTGATCCAAGACTGGCAGTCCGACGCCGTGCACGTCGCAGCACACCACGCGATGCTCGGACGCGACGCCGTGCTGCGGCACTACAACGTCAGTCTCGGCGGCGACCTGGTGCGCATCAGCCCGACCGTGCGCTACAGCGCACCCGGCGGCGACGCGAACATGCTCGGTGTGTATTTCGCCGACGCAGGCCAGCACCTCGAGCAGCGACTGCTCGTCGACCACTCGGCACCGCACTGCAAGTCCAATGTGATGTACAAGGGCGCGCTGCAGGGCGAAACCGGACCCGGAACCGTCGACGCGCACACCGTGTGGATCGGAGATGTTCTGATCCGAGCCGAGGCCGAGGGCACCGAGACCTACGAGCTCAACCGGAACCTGGTCCTGACCGACGGCGCTCGCGCCGACTCGGTGCCGAACCTCGAGATCGAGACCGGTGAGATCGTCGGAGCAGGCCACGCCAGCGCCACCGGCCGGTTCGACGACGAGCAGCTGTTCTACCTGCGCGCTCGTGGCATCTCGGAGGAGGTTGCTCGTCGACTCGTCGTCCGGGGCTTCTTCCACGAGATCATCGACAAGATTCCGGTCCCCGCCGTACGCGAGCGTCTCGACGCCGCCATCGAGACCGAACTCGCCGTCGCCGGCGCGTAGGTCTCACCCGAACCTTTCTCGACTGCACAAAGGAACTGTGATGTCCACACTCGAAATCCGCGATCTGCACGTCAGCGTCGCCAACTCCGACTCGACCGCGGAGCCCATCAACATCCTCAAGGGTGTCGACCTCACCGTGAAGTCCGGTGAGACGCACGCGATCATGGGGCCCAACGGTTCCGGCAAGTCCACGCTGTCCTACGCCATCGCGGGCCACCCCAAGTACACGGTGACCTCCGGCACCATCACCCTCGACGGTGAAGACGTGCTCGAGATGAGTGTCGACGAGCGCGCCCGTGCCGGCCTGTTCCTGGCGATGCAGTACCCGGTGGAGGTGCCCGGCGTCTCGATGTCGAACTTCCTGCGTACCGCCGCCACCGCCGTGCGCGGTGAGGCCCCCAAGCTTCGGCACTGGGTCAAGGAAGCCAAGACCGCCATGAGCGAATTGGAGATCGAGGCCAACTTCCTCGAGCGCAACGTCAACGAGGGCTTCTCCGGCGGCGAGAAGAAGCGTCACGAGATTCTCCAGCTGGGACTGCTCAAGCCGAAGATCGCCATCCTCGACGAGACCGACTCCGGCCTCGACGTCGATGCTCTGCGCGTGGTGTCCGAGGGCGTCAACAAGTACAAGGAGCGTGAAGACGGCGGAGTGCTGCTGATCACGCACTACACCCGCATCCTGCGCTACATCAAACCCGACTTCGTCCACGTCTTC
>NZ_LVCU01000260.1:0-7482 GCF_001647185.1 Rhodococcus sp. EPR-147 | reverse complement strand
GACCACCGGAGCATGAGTATGGCTGCACCCGCAGCTGCGGCGGTGGCGACATCGTTCGATGTCGCCACGGTTCGTCGCGATTTCCCCATCCTCTCGCGCACCGTCCGCGACGGGAAGCCGTTGGTGTACCTCGATTCCGGTGCCACTTCGCAGCGGCCCGTGCAGGTACTCGACGCCGAGCGTGAGTTCCTGACCACGTGCAACGCCGCTGTGCATCGCGGGGCGCATCAGTTGGCCGAAGAGGCCACCGACGCCTACGAGGGTGCGCGCGCGGCCATCGCGTCGTTCGTCGGGGCGGATGTCGACGAGATCGTGTTCACCAAGAACGCGACCGAGTCGCTCAACCTCGTGACGTACGTGCTTGCCGATCAACGATTCGATCGTCACCTCGGTCCCGGCGACGAGATCGTCGTCACCGAACTCGAGCACCACGCCAATCTCGTTCCGTGGCAAGAGCTTGCTGCTCGAACCGGTGCAACGCTGCGCTGGTACGGCGTGACCGACGACGGACGCATCGATCTCGACTCGCTCGAATTGTCTTCCGCCGTCAAGGTTCTCGCCTTCACGCATCAATCCAACGTGACCGGCGCGGTGGCCCCGGTCGAGGAGTTGGTGCGTCGGGCCAGGGCGGTCGGTGCGCTCGTCGTTCTCGACGCATGCCAGTCGGTGCCACACATGAAGGTCGATTTTCACGCGCTCGATGTCGACTACGCCGCGTTCTCGGGTCACAAGATGCTCGGTCCCTCGGGAGTGGGCGTGCTCTACGGCAAGGCGGCGCTCCTCGCGGCGATGCCTCCGTTCATCACCGGCGGTTCGATGATCGAGACCGTCACCATGGAGAAGACGACGTTCGCCGCGCCTCCGCAACGATTCGAGGCCGGGGTTCCCATGACCTCGCAGGTCGTCGGACTCGGTGCCGCTGTGCGGTACCTGGAGAACATCGGCATCGATGTCATCGCCGCGCACGAAAAGGCTTTGGTCGCAGCAACTCTCGCCGAGTTCGCGAAAATCGACGGTGTTCGCGTGATCGGCCCGACCGAGAACGTCGACCGCGGTTCGGCAGTGTCGTTCGTGGTCGACGGCATTCACGCCCACGACCTCGGACAGATCCTGGACGACGAGGGCGTCGCCATTCGCGTCGGGCATCACTGCGCGTGGCCGCTGCACCGACGGTTCGGTGTGGCTGCGACAGCGCGCGCCTCGTTCGCGCTGTACAACACGGTCGAGGAAGTGCAGGTTCTCGCACAGGCGATTCGCCGCGCGCAAACGTTCTTCGGAACCGCTCGCTCCGACGACCACGGCGGGGGAGGGCAGCTCTAGATGCGGATGGAACAGATGTATCAGGAAGTGATCCTCGATCACTACAAGCACCCGCACGGCCGTGGACTGCGTGAGCCCTTCGGCGCGGAGGTACATCACGTCAACCCCACCTGCGGCGACGAGGTCACCCTGCGTGTTCAGATCGAGGATGGCGCCGTTGCAGACGTCTCGTACGACGGCCAGGGCTGCTCGATCAGTCAGGCGGCGACGTCCGTTCTCACCGATCAGGTCGTCGGCCTGAGCGTGGCCGACGCGCTGAAGACGGTCGACGCGTTCAGCGACATGGTCGGCAGCAGAGGTACCGTCGAGGGTGACGAGGACGTCATCGGCGATGGCATTGCGTTCGCCGGTGTGGCCAAGTATCCGGCTCGCGTGAAATGCGCTCTGCTGGGATGGATGGCTTTCAAGGACGCGGTTGTTCAAGTAGTGGACGCAGATTCGACAGCCACGACGGGCGAGACCGCCCGGTCGGCACTTTCCGGAGGACAGTAATCATGACCGAAGCAACAGAGACGACGCAGGCAGTGACAGCCGAGACCACGCCGGTGGAATTGACCGCCGACGAGATCAAGGTGCTCGAGGACCTCGAAGAAGCGATGCGCGATGTCGTCGATCCCGAGCTCGGAATCAATGTCGTCGATCTGGGACTGGTGTACGACATCAAGATCGACGCCGACGACATCGTCACCGTCGACATGACGCTCACCTCGGCGGCATGCCCGTTGACGGACGTCATCGAGGATCAGGCGCGCGGCGCGCTCGTGCGCAGCGGACTGGCCGCCGATCTCAAGATCAACTGGGTCTGGATGCCGCCATGGGGCCCGGACAAGATCACCGACGACGGTCGCGAGCAGCTCAGGGCCCTCGGCTTCACCGTCTGACGCACGGCCGAATCGGCCCCCTCACGCACCCTTCGCTTCGTCGGCTTTCGAGTCGGCGGACTTGGCCGAGGCTTTCTTCGCAGCCGCCTTCTTGGCCGGAGCCTTCTTAGCAGCTGCCTTCTTGGCGGGTGCCTTCTTTGCCGGAGCCGATGTGGCCGACCCGGACTTCGCGTTCTTGCCTGCCGCCTCGACGCTCCGCTGCAAGGCCGCCACGAGATCGACGACCTCGGCGTCCTCGCCGTCGTCGTCTTTTTCCGTTTCGGTGTGGATGACCTTCTCACCGCCGTTGGCGAGCGTCTCGTCGATCAGCTTGCGCAGTTCGGTCTGATAGTCGTCCGTGTACTCGGTCGGATCGAATTCCGAGGACATGCTTTCCACGAGGGACGTCGCCATCTTCACTTCCTGCGGGCGCGCGGACGGCGCGTCCTCGAGCGAAGGAAATTCAGCCGCCCTGACTTCGTCCGGCCACAGCAGTGTCTGGATCACCAGGACGTCGTCGCGCACGCGCAGTGCGGCCAGGCGGGTCTTCTGGCGCAGAGTGAAATGCACCAACGCGGTGCGCTCTGTTTCTTCGAGAGTCTCGCGCAGCAGCACATAGGCCTTCGGTGAGGCAGAGTCCGGCTCGAGGAAGTAGCTCTTGTCGTACAGGATCGGATCGATCTGCTCGGTCGGCACGAATTCCAGAACCGGAATCTCGTGTTTCTCCGCCGCAGGCAGCTTGTCGAAGTCGTCGTCGGTGAGAATGACGCGTTCACCGTCGGGGGAGTCGTAGGCCTTGTCGATATCGGCGAACTGCACCGACTTGCCGCATTCTTGACAGATCCGGTCGTACTTGATGCGACCGCCGTCCTTCGCATGCACCTGATGGAACCGAATGTCGTGCTGCTCGGTGGCCGAGTAGACCTTCACCGGAACATTGACCAGTCCGAAGGCGATCGAGCCCTTCCAAATGCTGCGCATCTGTCCATGATCGCCGACCGGGCGCCCGTGTGTCGACCGTTGGCGAGAAACTCAGCTACGGCCCGGCGAGCGCGCGATCGTGCGCGCGATCGTGCGCGCGATCGCGAGCCTGGCCGACGCCGGAAGCGTCGGAAACATCTTCAGCATCGCGGTCATCGTCCCGAAGGCGTCGTCGTGGCCCGATAGGTAGGAGCGCTGCAGTTCGACCGGGAGCGAGAAGAAGCTGGTGAAGAACTGGGGGACCATCTCGGGTTCGAGAGCCAGTGCCGTGCGCAGTCCGAGGTTACGAAGTTTCTGGACCGTCCAGACGTGCACCGGGCGGTTCGCGCGCGACCGACCGCCACCTCGGAAACGCTCGACGAGGTGATCCGCCGACGCCAGCGACGCCGCGACGCTGTACCCGGTGGCGGGATGCATCAGGTTCGAGCGAGACCCGAACAGCACCGGACCGCCTCGCCCGGTGTGCAGTCGGGACCGAGGCGGCGGTTCGACCGAGAAGCGGACTCGTTCGACATCCTCCTTGCCGGTCGGTTCCAGGTTGCGATGGGTCAGACGGTGGTGCAGCCGCGACCGAAGAACTGCGAGTTCCAGGGGGGGTCGGCCCACCAAGCAGGTCTCTTCGAGCAGGATTCGATCGTCGTCGAGTGCCACGGCGTACAGAAAACTCGGGGCTTCACCGTGCCGAGCGCCGTTGTCGGTGCGCCAGTCCATGAACCACGCGTCGGCCCCTTCGAGGATCGGTTCGGCGCGGTCGCGTTCGACGACGATCCCGTAGGCGGTCTGCTGGGCGAGGTCGCGCGAATCGAGTGTGCCACGGGCGTCGACGACGTGACGGGCATCGACGATCGAGCCGTCGGCGGTCGTCACCCGGGAACCGGTGACGTCGACAGCTGTCGCGGCCAGCACCCGCACGCGGTCGACCGACAAGGCCGCTTGCAGCGCAGGTGTGTCCAGCACGCAGTACGTCCTGTCGATGATCCGCTGGTGATCGGTCCACACCGCGGGTTTGCGCGCAGTCGAGGCGACCGCGGTCTCGGGCAACCACGACGGCAACTCGTCGGCCCAGGCGGAGTACGTCGGTGTCCACGTGCGCGACGGGTGTGGATCGACTGCGATCACATCGAGTCCGGCCTCGGCACATCGATGGGCGACCGACCGCCCGGCTGGACCGAGGCCGACGACCGCGACGTCGGCCGAGAAATCGTTCACATTCCGCCGGTGGCGAGCAAACCACCGTCCACGCGCACGGTCTCGCCGGTGATCCAGGACGACGCGTCCGAGACCAGGAAGGCCACCAACGCAGCGACATCCTCCGGATTTCCCAGGCGCTTCATCGGGTAGCCGGCCGCTGCCGCGTCTTCTCCGTTGGCGACGAGGGCCTCGGCGAATTTGGTCTTCACCACGCCCGGTGCCACGGCATTGACGCGAATTTTCGGACCGAGCTGCCAGGCGAGCTCCTCGGTGAGGCGGATCAGAGCGGCCTTGGATGCGCCGTACGCGGCGATCACCCCGGTCGAGCGGATGCCGGCCACGCTCGCGATGTTGACGACCGCGCCGCCGTGCTCGCCCATCCAGGCATGGAAGGCCTGCTGGACGAAGCCGAGAGTCCCCACCACGTTCGTGTCGAAGATCTTGCTCACGCCCGCCAGGTCGGCATCCATCAGCGAACCGTAGACGGGATTGATACCGGTGTTGTTGACCAGGATGTCCAGCGAACCGAAGGTCTCCACCGTGCTCGCCACCGCGGTGCGTCGGTGCTCCGGGTCGCCTGCGTTGCCGTCGATCGCGAGCACGGAATCGCCGAGCTCTGCTGCCGCCGCAACGAGTGGTTCGCGCTTGCGGGCGGTGATGGCGACGTTCGCGCCGCGAGCGAGCAGTTCCGCGGCGATGGCCTTGCCGATGCCTCGGCTGCCGCCGGTGACGAGTGCGGTGCGCCCGGCCAGGTCGGGGATCGGCGCGCTGGACGGGCTGACGGTTTCGGGGGCGTCGGTCATCGATCAGACGTTACCGGTGTCACCGTCGTTCCTGGGTGAGGGCACGTGAATGCTGAGCTAAAATGGGGGTTTGCTGTGCCGTTCGACGGCACACCTGAGTTCGCCCGTCGGTCGACGGGCAACGGTCTTGTTCGGCAATCGCTAGGAGCGCACGCGTGATCACCGCCACCGACCTGGAAGTTCGTGCCGGTGTGCGGACCCTTCTGTCCACCGAGGGGCCCGCGCTCCGCGTACAGGCAGGCGACCGCATCGGGTTGGTGGGCCGCAACGGTGCAGGCAAGACCACCACGCTGCGCATCCTGGCAGGTGAGGGTGAGCCGTACGCGGGCGAGGTCGTGCGTACCGGAGAGCTCGGCTACCTTCCGCAGGATCCCAAAGAGGGCGACCTCGACGTGCTGGCCAAGGATCGAGTGCTCTCGGCCCGGGGCCTGGACACCCTCCTGCACAGCATGGAGAAGCAGCAGGCACTGATGGCCGAGGTCGCAGACGAGGCGCTGCTCGACAAGGCCGTGCGCAAGTACGGCGAACTCGAAGAGCGGTTCGCATCCCTCGGCGGCTACGAGGCCGAGAGCGAGGCGGCCCGAATCTGCAACAGCCTCGGTCTGGCCGACCGCATCCTCGGTCAACCGCTGCGGACCCTCTCCGGTGGTCAGCGCCGACGCGTCGAACTGGCTCGAATTCTGTTCGCCGCGTCCGACGGCAGTGGCGGACGCTCGAACACCACATTGCTGCTCGACGAGCCCACCAACCACCTCGACGCCGATTCCATCACCTGGTTGCGCGGATTCCTGCAGAGCCACGAGGGCGGACTCATCGTGATCAGTCACGATGTCGAACTGCTCGGAGACGTGGTGAACCGGGTGTGGTTCCTCGACGCAGTGCGCGGCGAAGCCGACATCTACAACATGAACTGGAAGAAGTACCTCGACGCCCGCGCCACGGACGAGCAACGTCGCCGCCGTGAGCGCGCCAACGCGGAGAAGAAGGCCGGCGCACTGCGAGTGCAGGCCGCCAAGATGGGGGCCAAGGCAACGAAAGCCGTTGCGGCACAGAACATGGCAAAGCGCGCGGACAAGCTGCTCGCCAACCTCGACGCCGAGCGGGTGTCCGACAAGGTGGCGCACATCCGTTTCCCCGAGCCCGCACCGTGCGGCAAGACGCCGCTGATGGCGAAGAACCTCACCAAGATGTACGGATCGCTGGAAATCTTCGCGGGCGTCGACCTGGCCATCGACCGAGGCAGCCGTGTAGTGGTGCTCGGGCTCAACGGTGCAGGCAAGACGACGCTGCTGCGAATCCTCGCCGGAACCGAGAAGGCCGACACCGGCGAGATCGAACCCGGCCACGGCATGCGCGTCGGATACTTCGCACAGGAACACGACACCCTCGACGACCACGCGTCGGTCTGGGAGAACATCCGGCACGCGGCACCGGACACCGGCGAGCAGGAACTGCGGTCGCTCCTGGGAGCCTTCATGTTCACCGGTCCCCAGCTCGACCAGCCTGCAGGGACACTGTCGGGCGGTGAGAAGACCCGCCTGGCACTTGCGGGCCTGGTCTCTTCGGCGGCGAACGTGCTGCTGCTCGACGAACCGACCAACAACCTCGACCCGATCTCACGCGAGCAGGTCCTCGACGCGCTCCGCAGCTACAAGGGTGCCGTCGTGCTGGTCACGCACGATCCCGGTGCCGCCGAAGCACTCTCACCCGAGCGGGTGATTCTGCTTCCCGACGGTACCGAGGACCACTGGTCGCAGGAGTACCTGGAACTGATCCAGCTGGCCTGACCCGCTCGCCAGAGTCATTCCGATCGGTCTTGCCTGCGAACCGATTCCTCGACCAGGTCCAGGATCGCCGAGAGGTTGGACCTACCGTGGCCCGACGCGATGCGCGCCACCAGGCCGTCCAACACGAGATCCAGGTAGTCGGCGAGGACGTCGTTGGGAATGTCGTCGCGCAGTCTTCCTGCGGTCTTCTGACGCTCGAGTCGCCCCAGCGTCGCGTCGGTCAGCTCTGCAGACCGTTCGGCCCAGCTGCTCCGGAAGTCCGCGTCCGTGCGTAGTCGTCGGGTGATCTCGAGCCGCGTTCCGAGCCACTCGAATTGTTCGGGTTGCGCCAACATGTCTCGCATGACCTGCACCAGACCCTGGGTGGACGCGACCTCTGCCATGCGTCGGGCATCTTCCTGCGCCAGCGCGAGGAAGAGACCGTCCTTGTCCTTGAAGTGATGGAAGATGGCTCCGCGCGACAGGCCGGTGGCCTCTTCCAGGCGCCGTACCGTCGCGCCCTCGTAACCGAACTCGCCGAAGCACTTGCGCGCGCCGTCG
>NZ_LVCU01000259.1:0-3851 GCF_001647185.1 Rhodococcus sp. EPR-147 | reverse complement strand
ATACGGCGATGGGCCCGGAAACACGTTGTCGGTTCCGGGCCCATCGCCGTTCGAGGCATACGTCAGACGACGCGCACTCAGCCTCTGATCATGTTGCGCAGCACGTACTGCAGGATGCCTCCGTTGCGGTAGTAGTCCGCTTCACCCGGGGTGTCGATGCGAACCACGGCCTCGAATTCGACCTTGGAGCCGTCTTCCTTGGTGGCGATGACGGTCATCGTCTTCGGGGTGGTGCCTTCGTTCAGCTTCGCGACGCCGACGATGTCGAACGTCTCGGTGCCGTCCAGCTTGAGCGACGCTGCGCTCTCACCGGCCGGGAACTGCAGGGGAACGACGCCCATGCCGATGAGGTTGGAGCGGTGGATGCGCTCGAACGATTCGGTGATGACGGCCTTGACTCCGAGGAGCGAGGTGCCCTTGGCCGCCCAGTCGCGCGAGGAGCCGCTGCCGTACTCCTTGCCGCCCAGCACGACCAGCGGGATGCCGGCCTTCTGGTAGTTCTGCGACGCGTCGTAGATGAAGGACTGCGGTCCACCGTCCTGCGTGAAGTCACGGGTGTAGCCGCCCGAGACATCGTCGAGGAGCTGGTTCTTCAGGCGAATGTTCGCGAACGTTCCGCGAATCATGACCTCGTGGTTTCCACGACGCGAACCGAGCGAGTTGTAGTCCTTGCGCTCGACACCGTGCGAATCGAGGTACTGCGCGGCAGGCGTGCCTGCCTTGATGGGGCCTGCCGGGCTGATGTGGTCGGTGGTGACCGAATCGCCGAGCAGGGCCAGCACGCGTGCACCCTTGATGTCCTCGACCGGAGCCGGATCCATCGTCATGCCGTCGAAGTACGGAGGCTTTCGCACGTACGTGGAGTTGGGATCCCACTCGAACGTGTCGCCCTCGGGGGTGGAGAGGTTCTGCCAGCGGCTGTCGCCGGCGAAGATGGTGTCGTAGGACTTGGTGAACATGTCCCGGCTGATCGAGGACTGGATGGTCTCTTCGATCTCCTGCGTGGACGGCCAGATGTCCTTCAGGAACACCGGGTTGCCCTCGTGATCCTCGCCGAGGGCGTCGGTCTCGAAGTCGAAGTCCATCGTGCCCGCGAGGCCGTAGGCGATGACCAGCGGCGGTGAGGCCAAGTAGTTCATCTTGACGTCGGGGGAGATGCGGCCCTCGAAGTTGCGGTTACCCGACAGCACAGCGGTGACCGAGAGGTCGTTGTCGTTGATCGCCTTCGAGATCGGCTCGAGCAAGGGACCGGTGTTGCCGATGCACGTGGTGCAGCCGTAACCGCCGAGGTAGTAGCCGAGCTTCTCGAGGTACGGCCAGAGGCCGGCCTTCTCGTAGTAGTCGGTGACGACCTGCGAGCCGGGTGCCATGTTGGTCTTGACCCAGGGCTTGGTGGACAGGCCCTTCTCGACGGCGTTGCGGGCGAGCAGTGCCGCGCCGAGCATGACCGACGGGTTCGAGGTGTTGGTGCAGGAGGTGATGCCCGCGACCACGACGGCACCGTGATCGAGCACGAATTCGCCTGCCTCGTCGGTGGTGACGCGAACCGGCTTGCTCGGACGACCCTCGGAACCGTATGCGGCAGAACGAACGTCGACGGAATCCTCTTCGGCGAAGCTCAGCGACGCGGAGTCGCTGGCCGGGAACGATTCGTCGAGGGCCTCGTCGAGCTTGCTGTCACCCTCGTGCTTGGGGTGGTTCTCCTCGACGTAGTTGTGGATGTCCTTGCGGAACGCAACCTTGGACTCGGACAACAGGATTCGGTCCTGCGGGCGCTTCGGGCCTGCGATGGACGGAACGACCGTGTTGAGGTCGAGTTCGATGTACTCGGAGTACACGGCCTCGTTCTTCGGGTCGTGCCACATGCCCTGTTCCTTGGCGTACGCCTCGACGAGAGCGAGCTGCTCGTCGCTGCGGCCGGTCAGGCGCAGGTAGTTGATGGTTTCCTCGTCGATCGGGAAGATCGCTGCGGTGGAACCGAACTCGGGGCTCATGTTTCCCAGGGTGGCGCGGTTCGCCAGCGGAACCTCGGCCACGCCTTCGCCGTAGAACTCCACGAACTTGCCGACGACGCCGTGCTTGCGCAGCATCTCGGTTGCGGTCAGCACCACGTCGGTCGCGGTGACGCCGGGCTGGATCTCACCGGAGAGCTTGAAGCCGACGACGCGAGGGATGAGCATCGAGACGGGCTGGCCGAGCATGGCCGCCTCTGCCTCGATACCGCCGACGCCCCAGCCCAACACACCGAGGCCGTTGACCATCGTGGTGTGCGAGTCGGTGCCGACGCAGGTGTCGGGGTAGGCCTGGCCCTTGCGGGTCATGATCGTCGGTGCGAGGTACTCGATGTTGACCTGGTGCACGATGCCCATGCCCGGGGGGACGACCTTGAAGTCGTCGAATGCGCCCTGTCCCCAACGCAGGAACTGGTAGCGCTCACCGTTGCGCTCGTACTCGAGGTCGACGTTGCGCTCGAGGGCGTCGGCGCGGCCGAAGACGTCGAGGATGACCGAGTGGTCGATGACCATGTCGGCGGGGGAGAGGGGGTTGACCTTGTTGGGGTCGCCGCCCAGGGTGGTGACGGCTTCACGCATGGTGGCGAGGTCGACGATGCACGGAACACCGGTGAAGTCCTGCATGATGACGCGTGCAGGGGTGAACTGGATTTCGAAGCTCGGCTCTGCGGACGGATCCCACGAGGCAATCGAACGAATGTGGTCGGCGGTGATGTTCGCACCGTCCTCGGTGCGAAGGAGGTTCTCCGCGAGGACCTTCAGTGCGTAGGGCAACTTCTCGGCACCGGGCAAAGCCGACAGTCGGAAGATCTCGTACGAGTTCTCGCCGACTTCGAGGGTGCCCTTTGCACCGAATGAATCTTTACTTGCGGTCACTTCAGCTCCACTCGTCTATGAGGCACACCGCCGACGGGGCTGTGTCGACGGTTGAAGCGAGGCTCCGGCTGCGGGCCTCGGCCTCGAATCTCGGTAACGAGAGTTCGAGGCGGACGCACAGTCGGTGTCTCGATGGAAGTCTAACAGTACGCTTGTCCTGTGAAAACCTGCGGTCCGGTCCTCGGTGGGTGTCGCGAGACCGATCCACAGGACGATCCTCACGTAGTGCTCCCGGCTGCGCAATGAAGGGCGACCTCAGTAGTTGCGTCGGACCTGCGGGCCTACCAGGTACGGGCGCGGCGGTGACGTAGGGTTCGATCCGACTGGTTCCTACCGACTGGACGAGAGATGCCTGAGCCGATTCACGCCGTTTCCCCACTTGCCACCGACATACCGGCAGGTCTGGACGTCGACAGCATCGTCGCCACGGTCCGCGAGTCCGGTGTCAGTGCCCCCGCCGACGAAGAAGCCGGGTTGTCTGCGGCCGTCGCGCGCGCCGAGGACCACGGCATCGACCTGAGCATCGTGATCGTGCCGACCGAACCTCGCCACGACTCGCAACTTCGAGACCTCGCGACCGCTGTCGGAGCGCGCGAGGGCGGCACGGTTCTCGTGCTCAGTCCCGGTCAGGTGGGCACGTTCAGCGACTCGATCAGTCGGGTGACCCTCGAAGCAGGCCAGGACCGTACCTATACCGGCAACCACGTCGTCGCCGCGGACAACTTCGTCGACACCCTCGTCGAGGACCAGACGCCGTGGGGCCTGCTCACCGGCGGACTGGTCATCGTCGTCGCCGCGGTCGCGACCCTGACCGCTGCCGTCAAGGTCCGCAGATACCGCTCTCGTTCGGAGTCGAAGGATCACGCTCACAGCGAGCCCGTCAGCGACTGAGCACTCTCCTCCGCGTGTCGTTCGAGTGACCGACACCCGCACTGTCGGACCCGGTCGCGATCGTGACCGTGA
>NZ_LVCU01000258.1:0-13242 GCF_001647185.1 Rhodococcus sp. EPR-147 | reverse complement strand
TGGAGTTTCCTCAGGGTGCAAAGTGTCGTACGGTGCCATTGGCACTGCTGGGGAAGGAGTGTCGCAGAAGGCGGTTGTCATCCGTGGGGAACTCGGGAGGCCACTGCTTCGGGTGTGACTGACGTGGTTCGCACCTGTCGTATCGCTGCGCGTTTCTTTCCTGCCCGGCGAGAACGCTCACCGTCACCTGCGATCGGGGTGGTGGACGGAGAGCACCTCGACGGCACGACGGTTCGACGCGAACCCGAGTGAGTGCCGGACCCGAGGGAGACATTTGTGAGCCGACGTCAAGTCCGCGGAACTCACCGCCGTGCACTCGTCCGTACCCGATTCGTGCTGGTGGGCGCAGGCCTCGTTCTCGCGTTGACGGCGACCCTTCCCGGGGTTGCCGCCGCGGTACCTCCGCCACCGCCCAACCCCTCGGACACCGACCTCGCCGCCGCAGGCAGCGCCGTCGATTCGAGCCTCGGCCAGGTGGGCCAGCTGATCGACGCGATCGCGTCGGCCAACCAGCAACTCGCCCAACTCGACGACGAGGTTGCGTCGAAGCGAGAAGGCGTCAACAAGGCCCTTGTCGATCTGCAGAATGCGCGTGACGCGGCCGATGTCGCTGCGGCCGTCGTCGGTGCCGCGCAGCAGGCACTCGTCGATGCGGGCACCCAGATCCAGGCAGCCCAGAAGAAGTTCGACGAGTTCGCCAAATCCAGCTACACCCAGGGCTCCGGGGTTGCCTCGATGGCGTCGTTCCTCGGATCCAGCGGACCGGACGACGTCCTGGACCGGGCCCAGGTCCTCAAGGTGCTCTCCAACAGCCAGAACGCGGTACTCGACGGGTTGCAGCGGGCCCGTACCGAGCAGGCGAACCGCGATTCGGCGGCCCGTGAATCCAAGCAGCAGGCCGACGCGGCCGCGTCGGAGGCCGAGGCCAAGAAGGCCGAGGCCGAGCAGGCCATCGCAGAGGCGCAGGCAGCGCTGCAGGCAGAGGCCGACCGGAAGGCCACGATCGAATCGCAGCGTGACTCGGCGCAGGCCGAACTCGATGCCGCCCGCAGCAACGTCGCCGGTCTGCAGGATCAGCGAGCGGCCTACGGCGACTGGGAGGCGCAGAAGGCGGCCGAGGACGCGGCCATCGCCGCCGCCACGGCTGCAGCGAAGGAAGCTGCCGTGCAGGCAGCGGCGCGAGTATCGGCCAACCTGGCGGCGCAACAGCGCGCGGCGGCCATCGCCGAGGGCCAGCGTTCACACGTGGACGTGGACGAGGATTCGAGCTCATCGACCGACTCGGACAGTTCCACTGCGACCACCCCGACCACGCCCACCCCCACTACGCCGAAGACGCCCGCCAAACCGAAGACGTCCACTACCCCGTCGGTGACCGGAAGCGCAGCCGTCGAGTTGGCGATCGACCGCGGCATGAGTCAACTCGGCGTGCCGTACTCGTGGGGTGGCGGCGACGAGAACGGACCGACCAAGGGCATCAGGGACGGCGGAGTAGCGGACAGCTACGGCGACTACAACAAGGTCGGCTTCGATTGCTCGGGGCTGATGATCTACGCCTTCGCGGGCTTGGGGATCTCGTTGCCGCACTACACCGGTTACCAGTACACAGCGGGTAAGCAGGTGCCGTCCTCGGAGATGAAGCGGGGCGACATGATCTTCTACGGACCCAACGCCAGCCAACACGTCGCGCTCTACCTCGGCGACGGCAAGATGCTCGAAGCTCCGCAGTCGGGTTCGGTGGTCAAGGTGTCCGACGTGCGATACAGCGGAATGACGCCGTACGCCGTGCGCATGGTGTCCTGAGCCCGGATCCGGCGCGCGTCGGGGGTGCCTTTCGGCGCGCGTGCCGAACACCTGGAATAGTTGATTGCGGCGGTATGAAACGTGCCCGACGACGATCGACTGAAAGCGGTGAATTCTTGGTGACATCACGTGACGGCCGGATTTCGAACGACGAGGGGTCGACGCGAGTCGAGTCCGAGACGTCGAATCCACCGGGTGTGGAGCCGAAGCGGGTGGACAGTCCGGCCTTGGCCGAGGACGTCCAGCTTCTCGAGAAAGCCGTGTACGAGGTCAAGCGCGTGATCGTCGGTCAGGATCGGCTGGTCGAGCGCATTCTGGTGGGGTTGCTCGCCCGCGGACACGTGTTGCTCGAGGGTGTTCCCGGCGTCGCGAAGACCCTTGCCGTCGAGACGTTCGCACGTGTGGTCGGTGGCTCGTTCTCGCGAGTTCAGTTCACACCCGACCTGGTTCCCACCGACCTCGTCGGCACTCGCATCTACCGTCAGGGTCGTGAGGAGTTCGACACCGAACTCGGACCCGTCGTGGCCAACTTCGTGCTGGCCGACGAGATCAACCGTGCACCGGCCAAGGTTCAGTCCGCTCTGCTCGAGGTCATGGCAGAACGACACGTGACCATCGGCGGCAAGACGTTCCCGATGCCGGATCCGTTCCTGGTGATGGCAACGCAGAACCCCATCGAGAACGAAGGTGTGTACCCGCTTCCCGAAGCGCAGCGAGACCGATTCCTGTTCAAGATCGTCGTCGACTACCCGACGGTCGAGGAAGAGCGCGAGATCGTCTACCGCATGGGAATCAAGGCTCCCGAGCCCAAGCAGATCCTGGACCCGGTCGAGTTGGTTCGCCTGCAGAATCTGGCCAGCTCGGTGTTCGTGCACCATGCGCTCGTCGACTACGTGGTGCGGGTCATCTCTGCTACTCGAACTCCCGAGCAGTTCGGCATGGACGACGTGGCCAGCTGGATCGCCTACGGTGCATCGCCGCGTGCGACGCTCGGCATCATCGCCGCCTCCCGCGCACTGGCTCTGCTCCGTGGTCGCGACTACGTCGTTCCCCAGGACGTTCTCGAGGTCATCCCCGATGTGCTCCGGCACCGTCTCGTGTTGTCCTACGCCGCTCTGGCCGACGAGGTGACCCCGGAGACGGTCATCTCCCGGGTGCTGCAGACCGTCGGGTTGCCGCAGGTGTCACCGCAGGCGGTACCGGTGCCGCAGGGCAACGGAGCCGGTCCGGACGCCCCGCACTTCGACGGACGTCAGCCACAGGGCCCCTACCCGAGCCAGGGTCAGCATCCCGGCCAGTTTCCCGCTCCGGGGCAGTTTCCCGCGCAGGGCCAGATGCCTCCGTCGCAGCAGCCCGGACCCCAGCAGCAGCCACAGGGCGGTCAGTACGGTCAGCCGGCACCGTCGTTGCAGAAGCCGTCGGGTGACGGATCGGCGATCGGTACGCCGGGGCAGTGAGCGGATCCGACACCGCTCCCGTGACCGCATCCCGCGCCGTCGTCTCTCGGCCGCCGTCCTTCCGATCGGGTGAACTGCGCGATCCGAAACTGGCTGCCGCGCTGCGGACCTTGGAGCTGACCGTCCGCCGCCGATTGGACGGGGTGCTGCACGGCGATCATCTCGGGCTGATTCCCGGTCCCGGTTCGGAACCGGGCGACGCCAGGGAATACCAGCCGGGCGACGACGTCCGCCAGATGGACTGGTCGGTCACAGCGCGTACGACGCATCCGCACGTGCGGCAGTCCGTGGCCGACCGCGAGCTGGAGACCTGGCTCGTCGTCGACTTGTCGGCCAGCCTCGACTTCGGCACCACCGGGTGCGAGAAGCGCGATCTCGCGGTCGCGGCCTCGGCCGCCATCACTCATCTGTCCGGCGGTGGCGGTAATCGAATCGGCGCGGTGGTGGCCACCGGTTCCGAGACCAACCGCATTCCGGCACGCGGCGGCCGCGTGCACACTCAGTCGATGCTCCGTGCCATTGCCACGACGCCGGCTGCGGCCGACGGTGTGCGCGGTGACCTGCGCGCCGCCATCGAAGCGCTGCGACGGCCCGAACGCCGCCGCGGGATGGCTGTGGTGATCAGCGACTTCCTCGGGCCGATCGATTGGGAGCGCTCGCTTCGGGCCATCTCCGCTCGACACGACGTGCTGGCCGTCGAGGTACTCGACCCACGTGATCTGGAACTGCCCGACGTCGGTGACGTGGTTCTCCACGATCCGGAATCCGGCCGCACTCGCGAATTCAGCACCACGCCTCGGCTGCGTGCAGATTTCGCGCGCGCAGCTGCAGCACACCGCGACGACGTCGAGAAGGCGCTACGTCGGTGCGGCGCACCCCGATTGACGCTCCGCACCGACGGTGACTGGATCGCAGACGTCGTACGGTTCGTGACCGCACGCAGGCACACCATCGGGTCCGGGTTCACCAACACTGCGCGGGCACCGCGATGAGCCTGACCGATTTCGCCTCGCCGTGGTGGCTGGGCTTTCTCCTCGTCGTCATCGCACTGACGGTCGGCTACGTCGTGATCCAGCGGCGCAAGCAGAAACACGTGTTGCGGTTCTCCAACATGGAACTGCTCGAGTCCGTTGCGCCGGATCGGCCCAATCGGTTGCGACACCTGCCGACGGCACTGGTTCTGGTCGGCCTGATGTTCCTGACCGTCGCGTTGGCCGGTCCCACAGCGGACCAGCGGGTGCCACGGAACCGAGCGACCGTCATGCTCGTCATCGACGTGTCGCTGTCGATGGAGGCCACCGACGTGGAGCCGACTCGGTTGGCAGCCGCGCAGGAAGCAGCCAAGTCCTTCGCCGACGGTCTGACGCCCGGCATCAATCTCGGATTGGTCGCGTTCGCCGGAACGGCGTCCGTCCTGGTCTCGCCCACGGCCAACCGCGAAGCCACCAAATCCGCCATCGACAGGTTGCAACTCAGCGAACGAACGGCCACCGGCGAGTCGATCTTCACCTCGCTCCAGTCGATCGACACTCTCGGCGCGATACTCGGCGGCGGCGACGCGGCGCCGCCTGCGCGCATCGTGCTGCTCTCGGACGGTAAGCAGACCGTTCCGCAGAACCTCGACGACCCCCGCGGCGGGTACACCGCAGCGCGTGCCGCCAAGGACAAGAACGTGCCCATCTCCACCATCTCGTTCGGCACGAGCTACGGTTCCGTCGAAATCGAGGACGAGAACGGCGTCGAACGAGTGCCCGTACCGGTCGACGATCCGTCGTTGCGGGAGATCGCGAATCTGTCCGGCGGCAGCTTCTTCTCCGCGTCGTCGCTCGAGGATCTCAGAGACGTCTACGACACCCTCGAGGAACAGATCGGGTTCGAGATCACCCGCGGAGACGCGTCGCGTCCGTGGCTGATACTCGGCGTCCTGTGCATCTCGGCTGGCCTCGGTTCGGCATTGGTGATGCGGCAACGTCTCCCGTGATCGTTGTTCTTACTCACCAGTAAGTTTCGCTTTGTCATTCCAGGACGAACAGATAGGTTGCTAGGCATGTCCACACCTGACTTCATCGCGCGATCGGTACTCGTCACCGGAGGTAACCGGGGAATCGGTCTTGCCATCGCCCAGCGACTCCAAGCCGACGGCCACAAGGTGGCCGTCACCCACCGTGGCTCCGGCGCTCCCGACGGGCTGTTCGGAGTCGTCTGCGACGTCACCGACTCCGCCTCGGTGGACGCGGCCTTCAAGGAGGTCGAAGAGAAGCAGGGACCGGTCGAGGTGCTCGTGGCCAACGCCGGTATCACCGACGACACACTGCTGATGCGTATGACCGAGGACCAGTTCCAGCGTGTGATCGACGCGAACCTGACCGGAGCCTTCCGCGTCGCCAAGCGCGCCAACCGAGCCATGTTGCGCGCGCGCTGGGGTCGGATGATCTTCCTGAGTTCTGTCGTGGCCATGGCCGGCGGACCGGGGCAGATCAACTACGCAGCGTCCAAGGCGGGCGTCATCGGAATGGCTCGATCGATCACGAGGGAACTGGGTTCGCGTTCCATCACGGCGAACGTCGTGTCCCCGGGTTTCATCGAAACCGACATGACGGCAGAGCTCTCGGACGACTTGCGCGGCAAGGCGAAGGAATACATCCCCCTCCAGCGTCTCGGTCAGCCCGAGGACGTTGCGGCAGTGGTGAGCTTCCTTGCCGGACCTGACTCGTCGTACGTGTCCGGTGCGGTCATTCCCGTCGACGGTGGTATGGGCATGGGGCACTGAAGTCCTACTCGCACAACGATTTCGACAGACGTACACCTCCGAATTAAGGAATACAGCACTATGGGCGGATTGCTCGAAGGCAAGACCATTCTCATCACCGGCATCATCACCGACGCCTCGATCGCGTTTCACGCTGCAGCCATGGCGCAGGAGCAGGGTGCCAAGGTGATCATCACCGGGTTCGATCGACTCCGACTCATCGACCGCATCGCGCAGCGTCTGCCCAAGGAGGTGCCCCCGGCGATCGAGCTCGACGCCACCAACGAGGAGCACCTCGCGGCGCTGGCCGACCGCGTACGCGAAGTGGCACCGGAAGGTATCGACGGGGTTCTGCACTCGATCGCATTCGCGCCCCGCACCCTCATGGGCCCCGATGCGAAGCCGTTCCTCGACGGCCCCGGACCCGATGCCGCGAGGGCATTCGAGATCTCCGCGTGGAGTTACGCGTCGCTCGCGCGCGCCGTGCTCCCGGTCATGAACGAGGGTGGCTCCATCGTCGGAATGGACTTCGATCCGCGCACCTCGATGCCGTACTACAACTGGATGGGTGTGGCGAAGGCCGCCCTCGAGTCGGTGAACCGTTACGTGGCACGGGAAGTGGGCGCAGCCAAGCGCATCCGCTCCAATCTTGTTGCAGCAGGGCCGATCAGGACTCTCGCCGCCAAGGCGATTGCGGGTACCGCGACCGGTGATGCCGCCAAGATGGACCAGCTCAACGTCTACTGGGACGGCGCCGCTCCCATCGGTTGGGACGTCAACGATCCGACCGTCGTCGCGAAGTCGATCGTCGCGCTGCTGTCCGATTGGCTGCCCGGCACCACCGGATCCATCGTGTACGTCGACGGTGGAGCCAGCCACAACACGTACCTCCCCGAGAACATGTGACGCCGCGGTGGGCGGAACCGCACGTGGTTTCGCCCACCGAGAGGTTTCGATCGCCGATCGGACCCCCACCGGGGCCGGTCGGCGACGGGGGCACAATGGACACATGACCACCCCTGGAGACTTCGACGCATTGTTGGTGCTCTCGTTCGGCGGGCCGGAACAGCCCGCCGACGTACGCCCTTTCCTGGAGAACGTCACTCGCGGACGTGGAGTGCCGCCCGAGCGGCTCGACGCGGTCGTCGAGCATTACATGCACTTCGGGGGCGTCTCGCCGATCAACCGGCTCAACCGAGACATCATCGACGCCCTCCGCGTCGAATTCGATTCCGCTGGAGTGGATCTGCCGATCTACTTCGGAAACCGCAACTGGCATCCGATGATCGAGGACACCGTCGCGACCATGAAGTCGGACGGAATCAGGAACGCACTCGTGTTTCCCACCTCCGCGTGGGGCGGATACTCCGGATGCAGGCAGTACCACGAGGACATCGCCCGGGCCCGCGCCGCCGTCGGTGACGATGCGCCGCATCTGCTCAAGATTCGGCAGTACTACGACCACCCGCTGATGGTCGACGCGTTCAGCGACGCCGTCGCATCGGCGCGAGCCACACTGCCCGAGCAGCACCGCGCCGGTGCGCGTCTGGTGTTCACCGCACACTCCATTCCCTCGGCCGCCGACGCCAATGCCGGCCCGCCCGAGGACGGCGGTCATCTCTACAGCCGTCAGGTGGCCGAGGCCTCGAGGCTTGTTGCAGCCGCGTCGGGTGTCGACGACTACGACCTGGTGTGGCAGTCCCGCTCCGGGCCCCCGCAGGTGCCGTGGCTCGACCCCGACATCTGCGACCACCTCGAAGCGCTGTCGGAGAAGTCCGTGGACGCCGTGATCGTGTGTCCGATCGGATTCGTGTCCGACCATCTCGAGGTCGTGTGGGATCTGGACACCGAAGCGGAGGAGAAGGCTCGCGAACTCGGTATGGCCTTCGCGCGCGCGGGCACGCCCGGATCCGACGCGCGTTTTCCACGGATGATCCGCGAGCTGGTGGACGAATACCGAGTCGGCGGCCGATGCCGCGGTCTCGGCAGTGTGCCCGGCTACGGCTCGACTCTGGACGGCAGTCGCTGCGCCGTCGGGTGCTGTGAGCAGCCCACCAGGCCCTCCCGGCCCGCCGCTGCCACGTCGTGAACGTTGCCGCCTGACACCGCGGCCGGGCGCGGTGTCAGGCGGAATGCATCGCCGCTGCGATGCTCGTCGCGACCGCGATGGTGCGTGCGGTGCGCACCGCAACCCAGAGCGGTCGAACGAGTTCTTCCCGTGCTGCAGCTGCCGTCGCGGTCGGTGCCTCCGACGGAGCCGATCCCGCCGCGACCGTCAGAATGGCGGCCACCCGATCCGCCGATTCGAGGACGCGGAACGCCCTGTCGGACATGTCTGCGGGGTAGCGATGCCGTGCCGCGTCGGCGATCAACTCGGCGATACGAGTGCGCGGATCGGCGTCGAGGGTCCGGGTGGGTAGCGACTGCATCCGTGCGAGAGCGTCGGCCGCACCGCGTACGGCCTCACGCATCTCGTACTCGGCCTCACCCAACCCCCGATCCCGATGACCGTGCTCGGGGACGACGATCGAGTAGACGGTCCAGCGCAACACATCCGGCCCCTCCACGACGGGTACCAACCCGATCCCGGTGTTGCCCGAGGTACCGATCACCACCGCTTGACCGGTGTTCAGGGCAGCTCGGGAGAAGTCGGTGTTGGCGGGGAGGCCGCTCACCGCGCCGGGGGCGGGCAGAACGAGCTTGATCCGATCGTCCCCGGCCGTGGGCGTCGACGCAGTTGCGGCCGCTCTGATCGCGTGCAGCAGGCCCGCTATTCCCTCGGCGTAGCCGGGGTACTGCAGCCCGAAATCGTTGGCTGCGTCCACATCACCTGCACCGACGAGATGCATCGGAGCCCACTCGGACATCGCGTCGATGACGTCGTCGGGAGAGCTGGAACCGGCCAGCCAGGAACCGGCCCACAGGGCGAGACTTGCGCTAGAGGAACACACGACTCACGAGCATAGGTCGGCGTGGCGAACCGTGCTGGAGAGGCCGGTGTCGCTAGCGTTGGTTGCCGTGAACGACATGTACGGCGGAGACATTCTCAGAGGGCACAGTCGCATGCGCAAGGTTCCGGCACCGGAGGTGTCGGCCGATCGTGGATTGGTTGTCGAAGACGCCGGTACCGGGTACTGCGGTGCCGTGGTCGGCTTCGAGCGCACCTACGACGGAGATTTCGTCCGTCTCGAGGACGGTGCCCGTACGACGCGGCTGTTCGCCCTGCGCGAGGCAGCATTCCTGATCGACGGACGTCGGGTGACTCTGGTTCGACCCAAACCTGCGCCGGCAGCGGCGGCACAGACGCGCTCCGCATCCGGTTCCACCAAAGTCGAGGGACTGCGCGCGCGCACCGCCCGTGCGAGCCGCATCTGGGTCGAGGGCGTGCACGACGCGGCCCTGGTGGAAAGTGTGTGGGGACACGATCTTCGGGTGGAGGGAGTGGTCGTCGAGCATCTGGAGGGTCTGGACAATCTGGGGGAGCGGTTGGCCGATTTCGGTCCTGGCCCCGGCCGTCGCGTCGGAGTCCTGGTGGATCATCTGGTGACCGGGTCCAAGGAGTCGAAGTTGACGAGGTCGCTGGGCGAACACGTGTTGGTCACCGGTCATCCGTTCATCGACGTCTGGGAAGCGGTGAAGCCGGCGGCCGTGGGAATCGCTGCGTGGCCGAAGATTCCGCGTGGCGAGGATTGGAAGACCGGGATCTGCCGAGAGCTGGGGTGGGGTACTCCCCGGGAGGGGTGGCGTCGGGTGTATTCGTCGGTGTCGAGCTTTCGGGATCTCGAGGCACCGTTGATCGGTGCCGTCGAACAATTGGTCGACTTCGTGACCGAGTAGGGCTCTGTCCAGCAACGCACCGGCAATTGTCCGATTCGTGATTGTATGGAGGCTGTGGCAGCGATCATTTGGCTCATAGCGGCAGTGGTGCTCGCCGGTGCCGAGGCACTGACGGGCGACTTCTTTCTTCTGATGATTGCCGGCGGTGCGCTCGGTACTGCCGGTGTCTCTGCTCTGACGGATTTCCCGGTGTGGGCCGATGCGATCGTCTTCGGTGTCCTGTCACTGGCGTTGGTGCTCGGGTTGAGACCGATTCTGTTGCGGCGCTTCGCGAATCCGCCCGATACCCCGATGGGCATGGCGGCGCTCACCGGCAAGAGTGCGGTCGTTCTCGAACAGGTCACTGCCCACGAAGGCCAGATCAAGCTCGGTGGTGAGGTGTGGACGGCTCGTCCTCTCGACGAGACCGAGGTCTATGCCCCTGGCACCACCGTGACCGTGATGGAAATTGACGGCGCTACCGCCGTCGTATGGAAGGGACCGTAGCCAGTGGAAGCACTCATCGCACTGGCTGTCATCGTCGCGTTCGTTGCGGTGTTGATGGCCAAGTCCATCTCGATCGTCCCGCAAGCCGAGGCCGCCGTCATCGAACGGCTGGGCCGCTACACACGCACCGTGTCCGGACAGCTCACGTTCCTCGTGCCGTTCGTCGACCGCATCCGCGCCAAGGTCGACCTGCGCGAGCGGGTCGTGTCGTTTCCCCCGCAGCCGGTGATCACCAAGGACAACCTGACCGTGTCGATCGACACCGTCGTGTACTTCCAGGTGACGAACCCGCAGTCGGCCGTGTACGAGATCAACAACTACATCGTCGGCGTCGAGCAGTTGACGACCACCACACTGCGTAACGTCGTCGGCGGAATGACGCTGGAGGAGACGCTCACCTCGCGTGATTCGATCAACGGTCAACTCCGCGTCGTGCTGGACGAGGCGACCGGCCGCTGGGGTCTGCGAGTGGCCCGAGTGGAGCTCAAGAGCATCGATCCGCCGCCCTCGATCCAGGAATCGATGGAGAAGCAGATGAAGGCCGATCGCGAGAAGCGAGCGACCATCCTCACTGCCGAGGGCCATCGTGAGTCGGCGATCAAGACCGCCGAGGGCGACAAGCAGAGTCGGATTCTCGCGGCCGAGGGTGGCAAGCAAGCGTCCATCCTCACCGCCGAGGGTGAGCGGCAGTCACGCATCCTGCGGGCGCAGGGTGATCGAGCTGCGAAGTATCTCGAGGCCCAGGGCCAGGCCAAAGCCATCGAGAAGGTGTTCGGTGCCATCAAGGCCGGCAAGCCGACCCCCGAGTTGCTCGCGTACCAGTACATGCAGACCCTGCCGCAGATGGCGCAGGGCGATGCGAACAAGGTGTGGATGATTCCGAGCGATTTCGGCGATGCGCTCAAGGGCTTCGCCAAGACACTCGGTGCGCCCGGGGAGGACGGTGTCTTCCGCTACGAGCCCAACGAGTCGGCGGGCAACGAGCCCAAGCCGGAGGACGACTCCGACGAGGTCGCCGAATGGTTCGAGACCAAGACCGATCCGGCGGTCGCCGAGGCGGTCAAGGCGGCAGAAGCAGTGGCGCGCAAGCCGGTCGACACATCGCTGGCTGCGTCTCCCGAACTGTCCAAAGGGTTGGACCTCGGTGCCCTGGCGGCGTCGCCCGAGGCGGAGCCGGAACAGCGCTGAGGTCCGCCCTGATCAGCTGATCAGGGCGGTTCCGACGCCGGCAGCGGCCAGGGCCCACAGCACGCTGGCAAAGGTGCCGATGATGAACTGTTCGGAGGCATGGGATTCGCGCAGTTCGGGATAGCGCGCGAGTCCCTTGACTGCCAGCACGATGGCGATCCCTTCCGGCCAACCGGCGAGAATCGACACGGCAACGGCCACGCGTTCGAGGATGCCGATGGTCAGTCCACCACGAAGCGGCTCGACCGGATCTTCTCCGGTCGAGTCGCTTCGTCGTCGTGCGACGCGAAAAACGGTGGGCACCATCGCTGTTCCACCCAGTGCCGCAGCGACGACGCTCAGGACCACTCCGATGGCGTGGCCGAGACCGTAGGCCGGTCCGGCGACAGTGGCCAGGACTGCCGCTGCCGCGAGCAGACTCGACGCGGCGGCGGTGGGCAACCATCGTCGAATTCCGATGCCGGCCGGGACCGTAGCGGCGATTGCGGTCAGTGCAAGCAGCACGAGGGTGGCGACGATCATGACCGATGGCTTTCCGTTGTGTTCGCGGTGTCGAGCAAGCGAGTCGCCAGGGTGCGGCCCGCGTTCTCGACGTGCCAGCCGGCTACCGAGAGTCGTTGTGACATGGCTTGTTTGCTGATCTTCAGTCGTTCGGCCGCGTCGGTCTGCGACAACCCGCGAGCCATGAGTTCGACTGCTTCTCGGCCCTGGTCCGAGCGTCTGCCGACGAGCAGCGCAACCAGGGTCGATGCGGTCTCCGCATCCTCGGCGGCAGCGGCGTCGGGGCCGCTGACGGCGAGTGCAGCCGGTGCGTTCTTGGCTCTGGTCACGGCGTCCCGGGCTGCCTCGAACGCCGGTCCGCGTCCAGCGCGCGTGGTCTCGGGCAGCGGGAGTTCGACGGAGCCGACGCCGATGCCCACGCTCCAGTGCGGGGTGGATACCAGTTCGAGGGCGATCGAGACGACGATGGCGGCCTCCTCGCAGACGGCTTGCACTTCGTCTCCTGCGGTTCGCTCGAAGGGACGGATCAGCTCGTGGTCGCGGTAGCGATCGAGCAGTTCGGGTACGCGATCGATATCGCGCCTACTGCGGCGCTGGTCCACGGTCAGTACGAACATCGGACAAGGCTAGATCGTTGATGTGACCCAGTCAAGCTTCAAGGCTTGATTAGTCAGAATCAAGGTTCCCGGCCTGTCGACTGCCCGCGGGTGCGGGCTCGGATCGCGAACCGCGCGACAGACGCCAATCCACGACCAGCCCACTGAGGCCGATCGCGATACAGACCGCGGACAGCACCAGCAGCGCCGGATGTGTCTCGCCCCCGATCGCTCCGCCGATCACGACGATTCCGAGAGTGCCCGGCAGCATCCCGACGGCCGTCGCCAGCGCGAACGGGACGGGCCGAACCGCCGACACACCACACGCGTAGTTCACCACCGAGGACGGCACCGGCGCTATCAGGCGTAGAGAGCCGACGGCCAGCCATCCGCGCCGCCGCAGACTCTCGTCCACCGAATCCAGGACCGAGTGCGACATCCGCGCTGCCACGGCTTCTCGACCTATCGCGCGGACCAACAGCAGAGCCAGAATCGCACTTACCGTCGACGCGCCGATGGTGACCGCCAATCCGGTCAGGGGCCCGAACAGCACTCCTGCGCTGAGCGTGAACAGTGTTCTCGGGACGGGTGCGACGGTCACGATCGCGTGCACGCCGAAGAACAC
>NZ_LVCU01000257.1:0-6463 GCF_001647185.1 Rhodococcus sp. EPR-147 | reverse complement strand
AGACGTGTGTTGGACGGTCTGCAGCGGGCATCGCGAGGCGAGCGATCGGCCGGCGGTGCCGTGGCCGACGGCGCTCTCTTCGCCGCAGGGTCGGTCGCGATGTTCGTGCCCGGCCTGGTGACCACGGTGATCGGGTTGCTGCTGTTGATCCCGCCGACCAGGTGGCTACTGCGCCCAGCAGTGATGTGGGCCGCCGCGCGCTGGTTGCCACAGGTCGCTACCGCCACCCGGCGCATGCGCCCCACCGTCATCGACGGTGAGATCCTCGACGATCGCGTCGACGACGCCGCGCGAGCATCGAGCGCATCCGGTTCTGCGCCGATACTCGAGGGACAGGTGATCGAGGCCGACCGCTTCGATCCCGCAGCCGGGGATTTCCGGAAGCCACACCGGTAGGGGCAGACTGGTCGTTCGTGACCACCGAATTGTTCTGCGGCGGACGGATCTACAGTCCGATGGCCTCCGACGCCACCGCCATGGCCGTGACCGATGGAATCGTCAGCTGGATCGGTGAGGACCGCACCGGGCGAGCGCTGCATCCAGGAGTCCGCATCACCGACTTGGCGGGCTCCTTCGTGGCACCGGCGTTCGTCGACACTCACGTGCACGTCACCGATCTGGGTCTGTCGCTGATCGGACTCGATCTGTCCGGCTGCACTTCGCTCGAACACTGCCTGCGGGTGCTCGCCGAACACGCATCGTCGTCCTCGGACGCACTGATCTGGGGACACGGCTGGGACGAAACCGGGTGGCCCGAACATCGTGCACCGTCCACAGCCGACCTCGATGCGGCAGCTCCTGGTCGTCCGGTGTACCTCACTCGCATCGATTCGCATTCGGCCGCCGTCTCGACGCCGTTGCGCGTCGCCGCGACCGGTATCGAATCCGTCACCGGCTTCTCGGAGCAGTCCCCGCTCACCGCTGCCGCGCATCACCTCGCGCGGCAGACAGCGCGGTCGATGATCACGCCCGGTACCCGCGCTCTGGCTCGAACAGCTGCGCTCGACAGTGCTGCGGCGCAGGGAATCGTCGCAGTCCACGAATGTGCCGGTCCGATCGTGTCGGGTATCGACGACTTCCGTGAACTGATGGCCACCGAACACGGGGTGGAGGTTCGCGGATACTGGGGCGAGCTGGTCGAGACGGCCGAGCAGGCGCGGCAGCTGCTCGGCGACACCGGTGCCCACGGACTGGCCGGCGACATCTTCGTCGACGGCTCGCTGGGGTCGCGGACCGCGTGGCTGTCGTCGCCCTACGCCGACGGCGCCGGATCTGGCGTCCGGTACGAGGACGTCGATGCGATCGCCGCACACATCTCGGCGTGCACGACCGCCGGGATACAGGCGGGTTTCCACGTCATCGGCGACGCGGCTGTGTCGGCTGCCGTCACAGCGTTCGAGCGGGTGGTGGCCGAGCTCGGAACTCCTGCCGTCGCCGCGTGCGGGCATCGGCTCGAACATCTGGCGATGGTCGCACCCGAACAGGCCGACAAATTGGCCTCGTGGGGCGTCATAGCCAGCATGCAACCGATGTTCGATGCCCTGTGGGGCGGTTCGGACGGGCTGTACTCGGCGCGACTCGGCGCAGGTCGTGCGTCGGCGCTCCATCCGTTCGCGCGCCTGGCGTCGGCGGGGGTGGCGCTCGCATTCGGTTCGGATGCGCCGGTCACCCGACTCGATCCGTGGGCGACGATCAGAGCCGCGGTCAACCACCGCACGCCGGGCAGTGCCATCTCGCCTCGGGCCGCTTTCTCGGCCGGTACCCGCGGAGCGTGGCGTGCGGGCGGAGTCCGAGACGGATTGGCAGGAACGTTGGTGCCGGGAGCGCCCGCGTCCTTCGCGGTGTGGGAGGTCGACGAACTCGTCGTCCGAGCGCCCAAGGACAGCGTGCAACGCTGGTCGACGGACCCCCGTGCGGGGGTGTCCCCGTTGCCCGGTCTCGACCCGTCGTCCACGAGCCCACGGTGCTCGATGACCGTCCATCGCGGGCAGGTCATCCATGAGAACTGAGTCCGCCTCGGGTGTCGGGGCCGGGGCCTCGTCGGCGGGGCGACTACGACGAGCCTCGATGTCCACTGCACTCTCCGTTGCCGGTGGTGCCCTGATATTCGCGAGCTTTCCTCCGCGAACGCTGTGGTTTCTGGCACCGCTCGGGATCGCGCTGCTGGCCCTCGTCCTGACCGGCTTCGGCGGCCGACGTCCGTTGTCGCTGAAAGCGGGATTCGGCTACGGCTGTGCCGCCGGACTCGGATTCTTCGTTCCACTGCTCCCGTGGATCGGTGTCTACGTGGGACCGATGCCCTGGCTGGCGCTCGCCGCCGCCGAGTCCGTCTTCGTCGGCTTGTTCGGAGTGCTCGGTGTGGTCGCAGCACGGAGTGCCTGGTGGCCCGTGTCGATGGCATTGGCCTGGAGCCTGACCGAGTGGCTCAGATCCAGTGTTCCCTTCGGCGGTTTCCCGTGGGGCCGGTTGGCGTTCGGACAACCCGAGGGCTGGCTGCTTCCCTTGGCGAGCATCGGGGGTGCACCGTTGCTCAGTTTCGGTGTGGCACTGACCGGAACCGGAACGGCCGCGCTGCTGGTCGCGGGCAGTCGGCGCGACGGAGTGCGCTCGTTCCTCGGGCCGGTCGCCGCCACGACGGTCGCGTCCATAGCGGCCGTGGCGCTGCTACCCACGCTGCACAGCAACGACGCACCGGAAGGCGACGAACGGACCGTGACGATCGCAGCCGTCCAGGGAAGCGTTCCGCGTCTGGGTCTGGACTTCAACGCACAGCGGCGAGCGGTCCTGGACAATCACGTCCGTGAAACGATGAGTTTGGCCGCCGACGTCGAGGCAGGCAGGCAACCTGCCCCGGATCTCGTCGTGTGGCCCGAGAATGCGTCCGACATAGATCCATTGAGAAATGCCGATGCCGCAACTCTCATCACACAGGCGTCCGTGGCTGTGGGGGCTCCGATTCTCGTCGGGACCGTACTCGTCAATGCCGATGGCACGAACACGAATTCGGTAATTGCGTGGAACGGTACGGACGGGCCCGGTGAGCGGCACGACAAGAAGATAATTCAACCGTTCGGCGAATACTTGCCATTCCGAAGTTTTTTTCGATTGTTCTCGGAATATGCCGACCGAGCGGGTTATTTCGTTCCCGGTAACGGAAACGGAGTTGTCCGCACCGGGGGAATAGCAGCCGGAATAGCGACCTGCTACGAAGTCGCATTCGACCGTGCCCTCGAGGAATCGGTCCGATCGGGCGCGGAGTTCATCGCAATTCCAACCAACAACGCGACCTTCGGCGACACCGAGATGACCTACCAACAACTCGCGATGTCCAGGGTGCGCGCCGTCGAGCACGGAAGAACTGTCGTGGTGGCCGCCACGAGTGGTGTGAGCGCGATCGTGGCACCGGACGGAGAGGTTCTGCAGGATTCGCCACTGTTCACTCCCGACGTGCTGGTTTCCAGTGTTGTACTGCGACAATCCCTCACCGTCGCGACACGACTCGGCTTCGGATCGGAACTGGTGTTGTGTCTGGCAGCAGTCGCAGCCCTCGGCGCGACGCTCGTGGTCGGGCGCCGCCGCTCCGCCTCCTGAAACAATCGTCGAGTCGGTAAACGGCGGGTCGATCAGAACGACAGGTCCGATACGGGTCGGACAATGCTGTGCGACGCGGCGTGAGCAGTCATTCGTTCGACCGAATAGCGCCTGTTCGGGTGGCACTCGGGGTCACTTCTGTAACAGGCTGGAGTCGGCGATCGATGGTTCTTATGATTACTGCACAAAAGAATCCTGCCGATGTTGTATCTTTGAAAGCCGCTGGGATGCTCGACGCGGAATTTCGGGTCGGCTTTCGGCGGTTGGCCGACGGTCTCGTGTGTGTATGTGAGTGCAGCACGAACGCCGACGTGGTCGAACGTGTCGTACGCCTGGTGGGGAGGGGAGTTCATGTCGGACAGGACGTCGAATTCGAGAGTCACCACGCACTCGGTTTGCGAACTCGAGGTTGGTTCTCTTCGGTAGAACCGTACCCTTTCCCTGTTTCAATCCAGTGGGCCGTGCGCGACGAATCGATACGACGGCATATCACCACCGAACGTGTGTGAATCGACACGAACGCAGACCAGAACGGAAGCCAGAATTGCTCAATCGCGCGCACAGGCCGCCGCGGCTCGACAGTCCGAACCGAACCGAGGTCTCCGGGTCCACCGACCCGATGTCGGCCATCGTGACCGTGCCGTCGAAGGGCAAGTGAATGCGCGCAGCAATTTCCGGTGGATCTCAGACGCCCCCGACCGGCCCCGGCTTCGAGAACGGTTTCCCGCTGTCGTCCGCTCAGCGTGGCATGTGGTTCGCTCAGCAGCTTGCCCCTGACGTCCCGGTCTGTATCGCACAATATGTCGACCTTCGCGGCAACCTCGACATCGGCGTTCTGCAAGAGGCCTCGGCTCAGGCCGGACACGAGTTCCAGTCCGCATATCTCCGACTGGCCGAGGTGGACGGCGAACCCGTACAGCTGGTCGATCACTCCATCGACCAGTCGGTGCACTACCTCGATCTGCGTGATGCCGAGGACCCGATGGCGTCGGCGCTGAGGTGGATCGACGAGAACTACGTCAAGCCCGTCGACATGGAACACGACCCCCTCGTCGACAGTTGGATCATTCAGGTCGAGGACGATCGCAACCTCTGGTACAGCAAGATTCACCACGTCGCACTCGACGGCTACGGTGCCATGACTCTCGTCAACCGAACCGCCGCGCTGTACACGGCGGCCGTCGAACACGTCGAGCCTGCTCCCAACAAGGCGGCCGAGCTTCGCCGACTCTACGAGCTCGATCAGGAATACCGGACGTCGTCGCGCTTCGAGTCCGACAAGGCGTACTGGACTGCTCGCGCCGCGGACATCCAGGACGGAGCTTCTCTGTCCAACACGGCCGGTCGCACGATCGCTGCCAGCAAGTTGCGCAGCGTCGCTCTCCCCGAGGACGTCGTCGCCGAGCTCGAGGCGTCCGACGCGAACAAGGGTGGAACCGCGGCTGCGGTGTTCATCGCCGCTTTCGGCTGCTACCTCTCGCGAATGACCGGGCGAGAAGACGTCTCGGTCAACATCCCGGTGTCCGCGCGCACCACCGCGTTGCTTCGCCGATCCGGTGGAATGCTCGTCAACGTCGCCCCCATTTCGATCCACGTGCCCCAGGACGCGACCGTCGGCGAGCTGGTTCAGCAGGTGCAGCTCGAACTGATGGGAGCGCTGCGGCACCAGCGCTTCAGCATCGAGGACATTCGGCGCGAGCTGGCGGCCTCGGGTAGTGACAAGCAGCTGTCCGGCCCGATGGTCAACATGATGCTGTTCCATCAGCAGATCGAACTCGGGTCGATCGTCGGCGAGTTCAACATCGTGACCTCGGGTCCGGTCGAGGACCTCCTGGTCAACGTCTATCAAAGCGGATCTCCGGCCCGGACGTTCGTCGATTTCAGGGCCAACCCCAACCGGTACGACGACGACGACCTCACCGCGCACCACTCGAGCTTCGTCGACATGGTGGAAGCCTTCATCGCGGCCGGGCCCGAGACCGCTGTTCTGGACGTCCATCCGGTCAGCGCACGCGAGGGCCAGCGCCGGCGGCGCGCGGCAGCCCAGCTCGCCTACTGGACCGAACGGCTCGCCGACGCCCCCGATCTCCTCGATCTTCCGACCGACCGCTCGCGCGCCTCGCACATCGGACACGTTCGCGCATCCCACGAGGTGACGATCGGATCCGAAACGTGGTCCGGAGTGACTCGATTGGCGGCAGAACGGTCCACGACGCCGTTCGTGGTTCTCGAATCTGCTCTCGCCGTGCTGCTTTCGCGACTGGCGAACACCGACGACCTGGTGATAGCCGTACCCGCGGGTCACGGAAACACCGTCGCGCTACGAAGCCGACCCGACGTTCGGCAGTCGTTCACCGAACTCGTCGATGCGTCCGCAGCCGACTTCGATGCGGCGATGGCACACGGTGACACGTCGTTCGACGACGTCGTTCAGGCCTTGAATCTGCCTCGAACGGAATCGCACAGCCCCCTCGCTCAGGTTGCGCTCCGGTTCGGTCCGTCCGCACTGCCGCGTGACGGAGTCGGCATGGATCTGGTCGTCACCGTCGACGAGTCCGATTCTGTCACCGTCGTTTTCGATTACGCCACAGAACTGTTCGATGCCGCGAGCACGGCTCAACTCGCCCGTCGCCTCGTCCGCGTTCTCGACACATCGACCAACGAGCCCGATCTGCCGATAGGCGATGTGGATCTGCTGTCCACCGCCGAGCGAGCGCGCCTGGCTCCGGTTCGTGGTCCGCGGTCTGTGGTGGGTGTGGTGTTGCCGGAGTTGTTGGCCGGTGCGGTGGGTGTTGCTGGTGTCGGTGGTGTTGCGGTGGTGTCGGGGTCGCGGTCTGTTTCGTATGGTGAGTTGGATGCGGCGTCGTCGCGG
>NZ_LVCU01000256.1:0-18147 GCF_001647185.1 Rhodococcus sp. EPR-147 | reverse complement strand
CACATCTGTGGCTCTACCGGCCAGGACCCACTCCTGTCGGCAACCCACGCTTACATGCGGAGGGGCCCCAGCCAAGACCTCCATACCGTCTACATGCGCCGACGCCCCGTCAACGCGCGCCCCAACGTCAACTCATCAGCGAATTCGAGGTCTCCGCCCATGGGCAGGCCAGAGGCGAGGCGAGTGATGGCCAGGCCGGGGAAGTCACGCATCATGCGGACCAGATACGTGGCAGTGGCTTCGCCCTCGGTGTTGGGGTCGGTGGCGATGATGACTTCGGTGACGTCGACGCCGTCGTCCTGGGTTCCGACGCGGGTCAACAACTCTCGGATTCGGAGCTGATCCGGCCCCACTCCGTTCAGTGGGTCGAGCGCTCCGCCGAGTACGTGGTAGCGGCCCTTGAACTCTCGTGTACGTTCCACGGCCTGGACATCTTTGGGCTCTTCGACGACGCAGATCATCGATCTGTCACGACGTGAGTCCGCGCAGATTCGACATAGTTCCTTGTCCGAGACCGTGCCGCAGACGATGCAGAACTGCACACCGTCGCGAATGCGCTGCAGCGCGCGCATGAGCCGATCCACCTCGGGAGGTTCGACGCCCAGGAGGTGAAAAGCTATGCGCTGAGCGCTCTTCGGACCGACTCCGGGAAACTTGCCGAGTTCGTCGATCAGATCCTGTACGGGACCGTCGTACACCGCTCAGAACCCGGGAAGGCCGGGCATGCCTCCGAGACCACCAGCGAGGGGGCCCATCTTCTCGCTCGCGACGGCCTGAGCCGCGCGAGACGCATCGGCGATCGCGCCGATCACCAGGTCCTGCAGAGTCTCGACGTCGCTCGGGTCTACGACCTTGGGGTCGATGGTCAGTCCGACCACCTCACCGGTTCCCTTGACGGTGGCGACCACGAGGCTACCGCCCGCCTGGCCGGTCACTTCGGTTTCCGCGATCTCGGCCTGCGCCGCCATCAGCTGCTGCTGCATCTGCTGGGCCTGCTGCAGGATCGATGCCATGTCGGGCTGTTCACCGGGTTGCACTGTGTCGTCCTCTCGCGTGGGTCGAAGCGAACACCAGCGTAGCCGCACCTTGGATCGCTGTGATTCACTGCGCGTCGAATCGACCTACCGACCTGAGTGTCCACAATTTCGCGGCAGACACGGGATCGCGCCTGCGGTGACGAATGGTGGACACTCAGCGCAGTGCCTTCCGGCGATGCCGCACGGTTCGTCCTCGGTAACGAGGATCAGCGTTGCTCCGCGCGATGGTCGTATCCGGCGGGGAGCAGTTCGCCGGCAAGAACGCTGACGAGGCCGTCGGGCGAATCGATGATGACCCGCATCAGGGGATAGAGGTCGGCGAAGATCTGACGATCCTTGCCGCACGGGCTCTTCACCCCGCGCCCGTGGTTGCCGACCGCCACGATGTGCGTCGGCTCGGTCGCACCGGCCGCCCGAGCCGCGGCAAGCGCGACTGTCTCTGCGCACGGGCCACCGGTGAAGTGATAGAGATTCACCCCGGCGAAGGTTCGGCCGTCCGCCACTCTCACCGCCGCACCCATCGTGTGGATGCCGTCCTCATCAGGTCCCGCATCCGTCGACGAATCGATTGTCTGCCTGGCCAGTTCGACCAGCGTCCGATCCCTGTCGGTCGCGGGTTGTGCGGAAGAGAAGGACACGATGCGATTCTAGAGCCCCGCGCCTGAACATCTGTCAATACTGAGCGCACGTAGTCTTGCGGAATGGATCAGCTTGCGAGCCCCTCCCCTCGCAAGCGTCGGGTGACGCCTCAGACCATGGCCGAGGCGGGTATTGCGCTGACGCTGCCGAAGGTGTCGGTGAAGTCGGTGGCCGAAAGCCTGGGCGTGTCGATCGTCGCGATCTACAACAACATCGACGATCTTTGTTCACTCAAGGCCCTCGTGGCGGAGGAGAGTCTGCGCAGGGGGTCGCCTCCGCTTCCCGGTGACGACGAATCGATGCACGACGCGTTGCTGGCCCTCGCGTCCGCGATGCGCGAGCTGGTTCACTCCAACCCGGGTATCGCGGAGTATCTGATCGGCCTGACTCCCAGCTCGATCGACGCCATCCGTATGGCAGACTCGGTGCAGACGCGCTATCGAACTCGATACGACCTCACTCCGAAGCAGGCGACGTGGGCTGTCATCACCGTCTGCGAGCATGCGCTTGCCTTGGCCGAGATGGTCTACAACTCTGCTCGACGCGATCGTGAGTACGACGACGCGATCGCGGCGCGCACCGACCTGGACACACTGCCGGGGGCCTACGACACGGTCGACCGTGGACCCGACGGGATGTTCCTGTGGTCGATGCGCACCGTGGTCGTCGGAACACTCGAGCTCATCGAGGCCCCCGACTTCGAGCAGGCCTAGATCAACTCGCGGCGCAGGTTCTCCAGCGTCGCGGCCTGGATCTTCTTCAGTCCCAGCGGTGCGAAGGTCTTCTCGAAGAATCCGCCGATGCCGCCTGCGCCCTTCCACTCCGTCGTCGTGGTGACCGTGGTGCCCGCGCCGTCCGGGGCGACCGACCACGTGGTGACCATGGAGGAATTGGCGTCGCGTTCGGTGATGGTCGATCCGGCGACGGTGACGGTCGCGGCGACGTTGCGCACTCGCTTCTCGGTGGCCTGCAGGGTCCACGTGGCCACGGTTCCGTCTCCTTGCCCGCCCTGGACCACCTCGTAGTCGCGGTACTGCTCGGGGAGGATGCGTGGGCGCACCGTCTCGTAGTCGGCGAGCGCAGCGAGCACTCGATCCGGTGTGGTGGCGATGGTGGCGGAACTGGATGCACTGACCTGAGCCACGGAAACGTTCTCCTTCGATAGCGAACGGGATGTGCGTCCATACTGCCTCGCCGCGCACGCGCGGCAGGCATCCCGCCGGACGGTGTGTGATGTGCTTCACACACATAAATCTCATCCCGCAAAACACATGCATGACGCAACCATTTGTCCGATTTACTCCGATTCTCCGCGGAGATTCGGCAACAGTTGCGTGAAGTTTCACCGGTCGGACGCCGATGCCGGTGGATACCACGCGGTACGAGATATAGCGTCTGAGTGTGGCTTCAGTGAATGCTCTTCTCGGACGACGGCCAGAACCGAGGGAGAGCGGTTACGCAGCGCACCGGTCGGGTGTCGAGCAGCTGCTTCGCAGCTATCGCGCAATTCCCGCCGATGCGACGGTGCGTCTGGCGAAGAAGACGTCCAACCTGTTCCGGGCCAGGACGACCACCACCACACCGGGGCTCGACGTGTCGGGCCTGAGCAAGGTCATCACCGTCGATCCCGCCTCGCGCACAGCAGATGTCGCCGGAATGTGCACCTACGAGGACCTGGTCGACGCGACGCTTCCCTACGGCCTGGCACCCCTCGTCGTCCCGCAGCTCAAGACGATCACCCTCGGCGGAGCCGTCACCGGACTCGGCATCGAGTCCACGTCGTTTCGTAGCGGACTCCCCCACGAATCGGTGCTCGAGATCGATGTCCTCACCGGCAGCGGCGAGATCGTCACCGCAACACCGGAGGGCGAACACGCGGATCTCTACTGGGGCTTTCCCAACTCGTACGGAACCCTCGGCTACTCCACTCGGCTGAAGATCCAGCTCGAACCCGTGTTGCCGTATGTCGCGTTGCGCCACCTGCGATTTCACGATCTCGACACCTTGCAGTCCACGATGGACCGCATCGTCGAGCAGCGCGAGTACGACGGCATCGAGGTCCAGTACCTCGACGGCGTGGTCTTCAGCGCCGACGAAAGCTACCTCACCCTCGGCGTCCAGACCGACGAACCGGGACCGGTCAGCGACTACACCGGTGCCGACATCTTCTACCGATCGATCCAACACGCGTCGGATACACCCAAGACCGACCGCCTCACCATTCACGACTACCTGTGGCGCTGGGACACCGATTGGTTCTGGTGCTCCCGAGCGTTCGGAACTCAGAACCCGAGAATTCGACGGTTCTGGCCGCGCAAGTACCGGCGCAGTAGTTTCTACTGGAAGCTCATCGGTCTCGACCGTAAGTACGACATCGGCGATCGACTCGAGAAGCGCAAAGGAAATCCGCCGCGCGAACGCGTCGTGCAGGATATCGAGGTTCCGATCGAACACACCGCAGGCTTCGTGGCGTGGTTCCTCGACAACATCCCGATCGAGCCGTTGTGGTTGTGTCCCTTACGTCTTCGTGAGCCCGCAGCACCGGGCGCGAATCCGGCCAGGCCGTGGCCGCTGTACCCACTCGAGCCGAAACGCACCTACGTCAACATCGGCTTCTGGTCTTCGGTTCCGATCGTTGCAGGCGAACCCGAGGGTGCCGCAAACCGCGCCATCGAGAAGAAGGTCACCGAGTTCGACGGGCATAAATCGCTGTACTCGGACGCTTATTACACCGAACATGAATTTGCCGTTCTGTACGGCGGCGATCGATACGAAGTGTTGAAGAAGAAATACGATCCCGAATCCCGATTGTTGGATTTGTACTCGAAGGCGGTGCAACGCAGATGACGACGTTCAAGGACTCCGGCAATCGCACGGTGAACGGTGCCCAGAAGCTCAAGATCTCCGAGATTCTCGAACTGATCTCCGACGGCAACATCCCACTGCGCTTCACCGCTTACGACGGCAGCACCGCAGGACCCGAGGACGCGAGGATCGGCCTCAACCTCAAGAGCCCCCGCGGAACCACCTATCTCGCAACCGCTCCCGGCGATCTCGGCATGGCGCGCGCATACGTCTCGGGCGATCTCGAAGCAACGGGAGTCCATCCGGGCGACCCCTACGAGCTGCTGGCGCTGATGGGCGACGAGCTGCACTTTCGTCGCCCCTCGGCGATGACACTGACATCGATTGCCCGTTCGCTCGGCTGGGATGTGTTGCGGCCCATCGCTCCCCCACCCCAGGAAGCAATCCCGAGGTGGCGTCGCATCGCAGAAGGTCTGCGTCACTCCAAGACTCGCGATGCCGAAGCGATCCACCATCACTACGACGTGTCCAATGCCTTCTACGAGAAGGTACTCGGCCCCTCCATGACGTACACCTGCGCGGCGTTCGAGAGCGCCGATCAGTCGCTGGAAGCCGCACAGGAGAACAAGTATCGCTTGGTGTTCGACAAGCTCGGCCTGCAACCGGGTGATCGCCTGCTCGACATCGGCTGCGGTTGGGGCTCGATGGTGCGCTACGCCGCCCGCCGCGGAGTGAAGGTGATCGGTGTGACGCTCTCCCAGGAGCAGGCGTCGTGGGCACAGCAGGCCATTGCCGACGAGGGCCTGTCAGAGTTGGCCGAGGTGCGCTTCTCGGACTATCGCGACGTCCCCGAGACCAACTTCGACGCCATCTCATCCATCGGACTGACCGAGCACATCGGCGTGCACAACTACCCGTCGTACTTCACGTTCATCCAGTCCAAGCTGCGTGACGGCGGTCGGCTGCTCAACCACTCGATCACCCGGCCGGACAATCGCGCGCACGCCAAGGCCGGCAGCTTCATCGACCGGTACGTCTTCCCCGACGGGGAGCTCACCGGCTCGGGCCGCATCATCACCGACATCCAGGACGTCGGACTCGAGGTTAGGCACGAGGAGAACCTGCGCGAGCACTACGCCCTGACGCTGGCCGGCTGGTGCCGGAACCTCGTCGAGAACTGGGACGCCTGCGTGGCCGAAGCCGGTGAGGGAACAGCCCGCGTCTGGGGCCTGTACATGGCCGGGTCTCGTCTGGGCTTCGAGCGCAATGTGGTTCAGCTGCACCAGGTTCTGGCCGTCAAACTCGGACCGAAGGGACAGGCCGACGTTCCTCTGCGGCCTTGGTGGAACGGCTGACGCAGGTGAGCGAAAACTCGACTCCTGCTACGAGGTTCCGCGCACATGGGAGCGTCAGCGACCCGTTCCCCGCAGGATGACTCGCGCGGTCTCGGTCGGCTGATCCCAGTGCGGGAAGTGTCCGCATTTGTCGAACCAGTGCAGGGTGGCGTCGGGGAATCGCTCCAACGCCACTGTGGCCTGGCTGGGTGTGGTGACCTTGTCCTGACGGCCCCAGCCGATGAGCAGCGAGCCCTGCAGGGAACCTTTCGGGGAACCCTGTTGCTTCGGCCCGTGGATCAGCGCCTTGCGTGCGGCGTCGAGCGAAGGTGATGTCTTGGTGGAGAAACCCTTCAGCTCCTGCTCGACCAGCCCACTCGGAAGTTTCCAGGGCGCGGCCGAGAACTGCGCCAGTGCAGCAGTTCTGGTGACCGGGTTACCGGCCAGGAACGGCACGAGCGGCTGCACGTTCTTCATCAGTGCCAACGACGCGGTGATCGTGGCTCCGAAGATCTTGACCTGCCGGTCGTTCCAGAACCCGCCGGGATCGAGCGCCACCATCGAGCCTCGGTGACCGCGGCGGGCCAGTTCGACGACCATGCGCGCACCCATCGAGCTTCCGACGAGATCGGCGTCGGAGAGACCTTCGTTGTCGAGAAATTCCCGCAACGCGTCGGTCAACGACGCGATGGAGACCTCGGGCAGCGGCGGAGTCTTTCCGAACCCGGGCAGGTCGAGGGCGATGACCTCACGATGTTTGGCGAGGGCGGGGACGATCGGGTCCCAGTTTCCGTGAGAGGACCCGAGCCCGTGGACGAGGACGATCGGGGTTCCGCTTCCGGTTCTGACACTGTGCATACCGGCGTTGTACCCCGAGCGCGCCGATCTACACCTTGGGGCTGTAGTGCGAGGGGTCCGATCGCCGCTCCACGGGCGGCAGATTGCGGGCCGGTGTGTGCACCAACGGTGCCGTTCTCGGGGTTCGGCCCTTGACACGATCCCATCCCGCGCGGCCTCGCGGGTGCAGTCGCCGACGCGGCGGAACCAACCCGAACACCAGGTTCACTGCCTTGCCGAACAACGCCAGGCGCTTCTCGTCCCGCTCGGACCAGCTGTAGCCGAGGAGCGTGCGTACCGGCTCGTCGTAGAGCCCGACGGTGATCCAGACGAACAACTTCGCCGCCGGACGGCGGAACACGGCCCAGATCGGGGCGGGCAGCCAGGCCGCATACGGCGGTGGTCCCAGCTTCGACAGGTCCAACACCCCGCGGGCGGCTATGTTGTCCTCCAACACGTGTCGGCACATGTGATCCCAGTACTGCTGGAACTCCGGCCAGGTGGCAGGCACCGACCGCATGCTCATGCCGTAGAGGCGATACCACTGCACGTGCTCGTCGAACAGCTGCACCTTCTGAGCCTCGGTCAGCCCGCCCATGAAGTGGTCTGCGGTGAGCACCGTGCCCATGAAGAAGGTGGCGTGCGCCCAGTAGAACGTGTCGGGATCGAGCGCGTGGTACTTGCGGCCCTTGGAGTCGATCCCTTTGATGTTCGTGTGATAGCCGCGGACCTGCAGTGCGGTCTCCTCGGCCCGATCGCCGTCGAACACGACCCCACCGATGGGGTACAGGGACCGGTACAGCCGCTGCCAGCGCTCGTCGAAGAACGTGGAGTGTTGCTCCACCCCGGCCCCGAGCCCTGGATGCATGTTCTGCATCGACCCTGCCCAGACCCCCTGCAGCATCCCGCGCCAGTCGCCGAAGTACTTCCAGGTGAGCGAATCCGGACCGAGCGGGACGGGTCGATGGGGCTGACTACGCATGTTGTCAGACTAGGGTTGACAACATGCGTAGTCAACAGTTGGAGGAACGCAGATCCAAGCGCTACGACGCGTTGCTCGCGGCCGGGGTCGAGCTCCTCGGCTCGCCGGACGGTCCCGCGGTCAACGTGCGGGCCGTCTGCCGTACCGCCGGCCTGACCGAGCGGTATTTCTACGAGAGCTTCGCCAACCGCGACGCCTTCGTCCGCGCGGTGTACGCGTGGGTCGGCACCAGAGCGCAGGGCGCTTTGCTCGACGCCGTGATGCAGGCGAGCACTGCCGAGGACACCATCGCCGCGCCGGTGCGCGCATTCGTCGAACTCATCATCGACGAACCGCGAACGGGACGGGTGCTGCTCATCGCGCCGTTGGCCGAACCGGCACTGAGCCGACGCGGTCTCGATCTCCTGCCCGGCTTCGTCGAGCTGGTGCACTCCCAACTGCCCGACACCGAAGACAGACAGCTGATCGCCGTCGGAACCGTCGGGGCGTTGACGGCCCTGTTCATCGGCTATCTCGACGGCACGCTCACCGTCACCCGCGAAGCCCTCGTGGCGCACTGCATTCGGCTGATTTCCGAGGCCTCCGTGCGAGGATGACACCACCTCTAACCGAAGGAGTTCTTCATGTCCGATCTCGACCAGTCGTTCGCCGACGCGCAGGTAGACGTCAAGAAGCTCACGTCCAAGCCGAGCAACGACGACCTACTGAGCCTGTACTCGCTCTACAAGCAGGGTTCGATCGGTGACGCCTCGGGTAAGCGGCCCGGACGACTGGACATGGTGAACCGAGCGAAGTTCGATGCCTGGGCGAAGCTCGAAGGTACGAGCCAGGATTCGGCGAAGCAGCAGTACGTGGATCTGGTGACCAAGCTCCTCGCCGGCTGAGCCAACGGCTATGGTCGAGTGCGGGGGTAACGCAACGAAGGGACCCGCATGAGACGCACCGACAGCGACGTCGACGAGGCCGAGCTCGACATCGAAAAGCCGAAGACCCACGCGGCAGGCCCCGTCGCCGTCGCAGTGTCGATGAAGCGAGCGCTCGGCCACATGGGCCCGAAGCGCACCGCGCAGACGCTGCTCAAGCTCAATCAGGCCGAGGGTTTCGACTGCATGAGCTGCGCGTGGCCCGATCCCGATCCGGGCCACCGACACGCGGCGGAATTCTGCGAGAACGGCGCGAAGGCCGTTGCCGAGGAAGCGACCACGACGCGGGCGACGCCGGAGTTCTTCGCGCAGCACAGCATTGCCGAACTCGACAGCCACACCGAGCACTGGCTGGGCCAGCAGGGCCGGATCACGCACCCGATGATCAAGCTGCCCGGCGGTAGCCACTACGAGCCCATCGAGTGGGACGACGCTTTCCGCCTTATCGGCGACGAACTGAAGTCTCTCGCGAGTCCCGACGAGGCCATCTTCTACACCTCGGGCCGCGCCTCGAACGAGTCCGCATTCACCTATCAGCTCTTCGCCCGGGCGTTCGGCACGAACAACATGCCCGACTGTTCCAACATGTGTCACGAGTCGACGTCCATCGCGCTGCAGGAGTCCATCGGCATCGGCAAGGCCAGCGTCACGCTCGACGACGTCCACACTGCCGAGCTGATCATCCTCGCCGGTCAGAATCCCGGAACCAATCATCCCCGTATGCTCTCGGCCCTCGAGATGGCCAAGCAGAACGGCGCAAAGATTCTGTCCATCAACCCACTTCGCGAAGCGGGTCTGCTCAACTTCAAGAACCCGCAGACCCCGCGCGGCATGGTTGGCCCGGGAACGGACCTGTCGGATCTGCACCTGCCGATCAAGCTCAACGGCGACCTCGCACTCTTCCAGGCCATCGGCTCACTGCTGGTGAAGTGGGATGCACTCGATCACGAGTTCCTCGACAACTACACCGTCGGCTTCGACGCATGGAAGGCGCATGTCGCCGAGGTCGACTGGGATCTCGTCACCGAGGTGACCGGATTGTCGGTTGCGCAGATCACCGAGGCAGCCGAGATGTTGCGCGACTCCAAGGCCACGGTCTACTGCTGGGCCATGGGTCTGACGCAGCACCGCAATGCCGTCGCGACCATCAAGGAAGTCACCAATCTCGCGTTCGCACAGGGCAACATCGGCCGAGCAGGTGCCGGACTGCTACCGGTGCGCGGCCACTCGAACGTGCAGGGCGACCGCACGATGGGTATCTGGGAACGCCCTCCGGTGAAGTTCCTCGACGCGATGGCGGCGGAGTTCGACTTCGAGCCGCCGCGCGAGCACGGCTTGGACACCGTCGATTCCATCCGGGCCATGCGCGACGGCAAGGCGCATTTCTTCCTCGGACTCGGCGGCAACTTCGTCCAGGCGACACCGGACAGTGACGTCACCTTCGAGGCGCTGCGCAAGATGCGGATGACGGTGCAGATCTCCACCAAGATCAACCGCTCGCACCTCGTGTGCGGTGAGACGTCGATCATCCTGCCGACCCTGGGCCGCACCGAGAAGGACGTGCAAGCCAGTGGTGAGCAATGGATCTCGGTCGAGGACTCCACGTGCTCGGTGCATTCCTCGCGCGGACCGCTGAAGCCCGCGAGCGAGTTCCTTCGTTCCGAGGTCGCGATCGTCAGCGGCATCGCAGAGGCGACACTCGGCGACCGCTACGGTCTCGATTGGAGAGGCTTCCGCGACGACTACCGCAACATCCGCAAGCACATCTCCCGCGTCGTCGCCGGTTGCGAGGGTTACGAGGTCAATGTTCGACGCCCCGGCGGCTTCGTGCTCCCGCACCCGCCCCGCGACAGCCGGACGTTCGAGACCAAGAGTGGCCGAGGCGAATTCGCCGTGTCACCGATCGATGTGCTGCAGGTTCCGCCGGGCCATCTGATCCTGCAGACGCTGCGTAGCCACGATCAGTTCAACACCACGATCTACGGCCTCGGCGATCGGTACCGCGGGATCGAGAACGGCCGACGCGTCATCTTCGTGCACCGCGAGGACATCTCGGCCCTCGGTTTCCGCAACGGTGACATGGTCGATCTCGTCACCAAGTGGGACGACGACGACGTGGATCGCTGCGCGCCGTCGTTCCGCATCGTCGAGTACGACACCCCGCGGGGATCGGCTGCTGCGTACTATCCCGAGACCAATCCGTTGATTCCGTTGGATTCGACTGCGCTGCAGAGCAACTGCCCCACCTCGAAGTCGGTGATCATCTCGATGGTTCCGGCGGGGACGGGTGTGCAGGGAACCTCGAACGGCCATCAGGACAACGAGGGTTCGGACGAGGGGCACAAGTCGCACCCGCAGCCGCATCACCTGAGCTGAGGCTCGTACTAGACCAGTGCCCGCCCCGAACACATCCGACGCTCGACATCGCGCAGCAGGATGTTGAACGGAAATGCTCGCACGACAGGCGGCGACACCCGGTTGAGCAGGGATGCGCTGCGCAGCAACAGCGCAAACCGTCTCTGCTCGACCGGGTCCCAAGGTAACTCGAGCCCGGTCATGGACTTGCGCAGAAAATCCGGATCGCCGGTCACGACGGCGTCGATTCCGCACCGATGTCCCACTGTCGGAACTGTCGACGCATCACGTCGTCGGCGGCCTCGACGTCGCGTCGCGCAAAGGCCTCGATCAGTTCTTCGTGACTGCGCACTGCATCTTCACCCCATCGCCTGTCGGTCGCGTACAACCGCGGCGTGTATCTGACCGCACCGAGGAGGAACCACGCCAACTTGGTTCCGCCTGCGATCTTGTTCACGAATCGATGGAACTCGAACTCGTAGTACTCAACCGATTCGGTATCCGAGCGGGCCACGGCGTCACGGAGACCGTCGTTGAGTGCCGTCAGCCGATCCAGATGCTCGGGTGTGATGCTGCGAGCGGCTCGACCGGCGAGCGTCCCGGCGATGGTCCCCTGCAGCCAGAAGATGTCGTCCACATCCTGGCGCGAGAGCTCACCCACGCGGTAGCCGCGTCGAGGCACCTGCTCGACGAGCCCTTCGCCGCGCAGCGACACGAGTGCTTCCCGTACCGGAGTGGCACTGACGCCCAACTCCGCCGCCGTCTCGTCGATTCGCACGAATGCCCCTGGCTCGAGCGCACCCGTGACGATCTGCTGGCGAATACTGGCGGCGACATCCTCCGCGAGCTGTGGGCGACGACGCAACACGATGATCTACAGTCCGTACGTCTTGCCGATGATGTCGCGCTGAATCTCGTTGGTACCGCCGTAGATCGAGGACACGAGAGTGGTCCTGACATGCTTTTCCATGTCGAACTCGGTGGCATAGCCGTAGCCACCCATCATCTGCATGCCTTCGAGCGCCACCTTCTTGGCGGTCTCGGTGAGCTTGAGCTTGGCCATCGACGCCTCGCGCGGGAAGAGCTTCGTCGGGTTCTCGTCGACCAACCGAGCCACGTGGTAGACCAGCAGCCGGCCGCACTCGATCTCAGTGGCCAGATCGGCGATCCGATGCCGTAGTGCCTGGAACGTTCCGACGGGCCGTCCGAATTGCTGTCGCTGAGTGATGAAGTCGAGTGTGTCTTCGAATGCTCGTTGCGCCGTACCGAGCATCATCGCCGCGAGAATGAGGCGCTCGATGTTCAGACCGGTCATCAGCTGAGACCATCCCTGCCCTTCCACCCCGACCACCGCGTCCTCGGGCAGCGCGCAGTCGGTGAAGTACAAATCGTTGACTTCCTTGCCGCCCATCGTGTCGATGCCGACGATGTTCAGGCCCTCGACATCGGCCGGAACGTCGAACATCGTCAGGCCTTCGTGCTTCCCACCCTCTCTGCCTCCCTGGGTCGCTCCGCCGGCTCCGCTCCTGCCGGTGCGTGCGACGAGCAGGATCCGATCGGCGAAGTGCGCGTTGGAGCACCAGGTCTTCTGGCCGTTGATCAGCCAGCCGGTGTCGGTCTTCTCGGCGCGGCAGCTGAGGTTGCCGACGTCCGAGCCGGCCTCGGGCTCGGACATCGAGATCGAATAGCTCCGCCCGGCGACGATGCCGCCGAGAACGGTCTCCTTCTGTGTGGGTGTGCCGAATTTCTCGTAGGCCGCGCCGGTGATCAGGGTGGGTCCGATGCCGCCGATGGGAGCCATGGCCTTGGCAGATTCTTCGAGCAGAATGCACAGGTCGACGGTGCTGCCGCCCGCCCCGCCATGCTCCTCGGAGATGATCGCACCCAACCAGCCCAGCTCGGCCATCTTGTCGTAGAGCGCCTGATTGTGGGTGTGCTTCCCGTGCTCGGTGAGCGCGTCCCGCTGGGCGCGGGTGCCGGCCTCCTTGGCGCAGAAGGACGCGACAGCCTGGGCGAACGCGGTCTGTTCCTGGGTGAGATCGATACTCATGAATCGGCTCCTGCACATCGAGGCGGCGGGGGTTGTAGCAACCGAATCGGACGCATAGTGTGTCCTGGACAACATTGAATCACATCAAATATATGTGATGCGATCTGCTGGAGGATAGAGCCCGTGACAGACCAGATCGAACGAACGAACGAGAGCACCTTCGAAAGCCTCGACCCCAGAACAGGTGTCGCGCTCGCCACGTATCCGATCGCGGGCACCGCAGAGGTCGACGTCGCCGTCGCTCGCGCCCGGTCGGCCGCGCGCTGGTGGGACGTGCAGGGTTTTGTCGGACGCAAAAGGTGGCTGCTCGAATTCAAGTCCGCCATCGCCAAGGACGCCGCGAGCCTCGCTACCGTCATCGCCGCCGAAACCGGCAAGCCGGACGAGGACTCTCTCCTCGAGGTCATGCTCGGCGTCGAACACCTCGACTGGGCGGCCCGCAACGCCGAGAAGATCCTGCGGCAGCGCAAGGTCGGATCGGGCCTGCTCGCCGTGAACCAGAAGGCCTACGTCGGGTACCGCCCGTTCGGTGTCGTCGGAGTGATCGGCCCCTGGAACTACCCGCTCTACACACCGATGGGTTCGATCGCGTACGCCCTCGCGGCAGGCAACACCGTCGTGTTCAAACCGAGCGAACTGACGCCTGGCGTCGGGACCTGGTTGGCCGAGAAGTGGCAGTCGCTTGCCGCTCCGCACCCGGTGTTCCAGACGATCACCGGCGACGGATCCACCGGCACCGCCCTCGTCGAATCCGGTGTCGACAAGATCGCGTTCACCGGATCCACCGCCACGGCCAAGAAGGTCATGGCCACCTGCGCGAAGTCGCTGACCCCACTCGTCGCCGAGTGCGGCGGCAAGGACGCGATGCTCGTCGACGCAGACGCGGACATCACTGCCGCAGTGGAATTCGCGACGTTCGGCGCGATGGGCAACGCCGGGCAGACCTGCGCGGGCGTCGAACGCATCTACGTCGCGGCTCCTGTGTACGACCGATTCGTCGGCGAGTTCACCGCCGCGGTGAGGGCACTGAAGCCCGGCGGAACGAAGACCTCGTCGTACGGTCCCATGACGCTGGGTAAGCAGAGCGACATCGTGCGCGGCCAGATCGAGGACGCTCTGGCCAAGGGCGGCAAGGCGGTCGTCGGCGGACTCGACTCGTTGCACGGTCCGTACATCGACCCGGTGGTTCTCACCGACGTACCCGAGGATTCGACGGCGATCACCGAGGAGACCTTCGGTCCGACCGTGGTGGTCAACAAGGTGCGCGATCTGGACGAGGCCATCGAACGCGCCAACGCGTCCAAGTACGGACTCGGCGCATCGGTGTTCACCCAGGACGGAGCGGTGGGCAGACGCGCCGCCGAGAAGCTCGATTGTGGTGTCGTGACGGTCAATTCGGTGCTCGGCTTCGCCGGTGTTCCGGCGCTGCCGTTCGGCGGCACGGGCGACTCGGGATTCGGCCGCATCCACGGTGCCGACGGCCTCCGTGAGTTCAGCACCGTGAAATCGATGACCGTGCAGAGTTTTGCAGCTCCGGTCAATCTGCTGACGATGAAGCGCAAAGCGCGAAACATGAAGCTGTCCGTGCTGGCGCTCAAGCTTCGTCACGGACGGGGCTGACCATGGACATCAGGCCGAAGAAGGGGCGCTTCGGCTGGCTCCGCCGCATCGAGGAACTCGACCCGGTACGGGATTGCCACACGATCCACCGCATCACCGCCGGCTACGAGTTTCCGTGGGACTACCAGCGTGCACTGGAATTCGCGTTGTTCCGTACCTACTGTGTGCCGACCATCTCGGCTCTGTTGGTCAGGACCGGCGAATTCGAGAACAGGCCGCAGAAGCGCTACGACGACACCGCGCTGCTGATGGCCGAATTGCTCGAGCACGGATACGACTCCGAGCGGGGCCGCGAATCGCTTCGGATGGTCAACCGGATGCACGGGCAGTTCGACATCTCGAACGACGACATGCTCTACGTGTTGACGACGTTCATCTACGAGCCGATCGAGTGGATCGACACCTACGGATGGCGTCGCCTGCATCCGAAGGAACGACTCGCAACGTTCCACTTCTACTGCGAAGTGGGAAAGCGGATGGGAATCAAGAACATTCCCTCCTCGTACACCGAGCTCGCGCAGTTCAAGCTCGACTACGAGGAGCGCACGTTCCGCTTCAGCGAGGACAACCGACGGATCGGCACGTACACCCTCGAGCTGTACTGCTCGTGGTACCCCGCCGCGCTCACCCCCGCCGTGAAACAGGCAGTCTTCGCATTGCTGGACGACAGGATGGCGGGTGCCTTCGGCTTCCCGTCCGGCTCGGCGACGATCGAGCGGGCCGCCGTACGGGCTCTGCGTGCCCGAGCCCGGGTGGAGCGGTTCCTGCCCAAGCGGACTCACTCGCGGGCCACCGCCGACGCGTCGAACAAGACCTACCCCGGTTATCCCGTCGGCTACCGCCCTCGGGATCTGGGAGCTGGTGCCTGCCCGTACACCGCCGTGGCCACGCCTGCCTGAGTCCGGCGGCGATCACCCCAGCAGTACCGCTGTCATCGTCTGCTGCACACGGGCCATGGTTCGGTCGGAGCGCTCGAACCGCACCGTGCGACCGACGTCGAAGACCAACCCGAGAGCGGCGTGGATCAGAAATTTCGAGACCACCACGCTCGTGTTCGGCCGTGCTTCCCGCAGTAGTTGCGCCCAGCCGTCGATGTTGTGGCGCTGAATTCTGCGCAGCGTCGTCCGCCGATCGGCCGGCAGATTTCCGATCTCGGCGAAGTACACGGCCACGAGTTCGCCCTGCCTGAAGGTCAATTCGGTGTACAGCCTGGCGAACGTCCGCACCGCGTCGACCGGGGAGCTCGATTGCTCGAGCGCACCGGCGAGGGTGTCGGTGAGCTGGTCGTTGGCACGGTGCAACGCAGCCTCGAGCAGTTCGGCCTTGCTGGGGAAATAGCGGTACACACTGGAGGCAGTGATCGACGCCGCTGCGCCGATGTCGTCCAGGCCCACCTCGTGGTAGCCGTGCAGGTAGAACAGCCTGATCGAATGATGCAGCAGCTCTTCGCGTTTCGATGCATGCTCGAGCACGGATTCGCGGTGAGGAGATGCGCTGCCCTGCTGCGGAAGTTCGGTCCACAGAACCGACCGTGCGGCAGCGAGCATCGACTCCTCGATCTGCTTGGCCGACAACGCCGATCGATGCGCGGTGATGCTGGCGACCACACTGATTGCCGCGGTGGCCAGCAGCGCTGCATCGGATTCGGACAGATCGGGGCGAAGCTGTCGCAGCGGGACCGTCACCCGCTCGTGCACCGTTCGCAGCGCTCGGCGTAAGTACTCACGGTCCGAACCGACGAGATAGCGCCCCTCCCATCGATACAACCCACCGGTGCGCCGATTGTCGAGGGTGGTGGCGATGATGGCACCGATGACCGCGTCGATCCGAGCCTGCGGATCCTCCACATCGATGACGGCCGGATCGGTTGCCGCGACCAACGAGTCGGTCATCCGCGTGACGGTGTGGACGAACAAGGAGTACTTGGTGGGAAAGTGCCGGTACAGCGCAGGCCCGGAAATGCCGACGGTGGCGGCGATGTCCTCGATTCCGACGGGGTGATAGCCGCGCTCGCTGAAGGCCTCGGCCGCGGCCACCAGAATCTGCGCCTTTCGATTCCGTGGCCGACGCCGCTGCGCCGTCGTACCTGTCTCGTTCATCGCCTGCCCTTGCACCGCCGGTCGTCTCGATTCCCCATAGTAGCGGCATCGATGCGAATGATCGCAAACTTATTGCAGGGCTGAGCTGCAGAAATGCAGTCGACGAAGCTCCGGACAAAGCAGTGCCCGATCTGTAGGCTGCATCACATTCGATCCCCTGCTCTTACCGCTGACGAGAGGAACCGGCGATGGCCGCTCACCCGAACGAACCCCGGTTGTCCAACCGAAACAACTGGAACAACCACGTTCGACGGCACGCCCTCATGCAGCCCGACGCCGTGGCGCTCCGATTCCAGGGGCGATCGATCTCGTGGCGCGAACTCGACGACCGCGTGTCGAGATGCGCAGGCGTTCTGCAGAGCCGCGGAATCGGATTCGGCGACCGGGTGTTGATCGTGATGCTCAACCGACCCGAGTACCTCGAGGCGGTGCTGGCAATCAACGCGCTCGGGGCTCTGGCGGTGCCGGTGAACTTCCGGATGACTCCGCCCGAGGTGGCCTTTCTCGCGCAGAACAGTGGCTCCACCCTGGTGATCACCGACGACACGCTCACTCCGCTGGCCGAAGCAGTTGTGGCGCAGAGTGATTCACTGAACGGAATCATCACCGTCGGGGACGACTACGAGGCGCTGCTGTCCGCGGCTGAACCGGCGGACACCGTCGACGTTCCGGACGACGCCCCGGCCTTGATCATGTACACCTCGGGTACCACCGGAAGACCCAAGGGCGCGGTCCTCACGCACGCGAACATGCAGGCCCAGGCCTTCACCTGCATCCGGGCACTGCAGATGAGCGCCACCGACGAGGTCGGTTTCTGCGCCTCACCGATGTTCCACATCGCCGCACTCGGCAGTCTCGCGCCGAGCCTGCTGCTCGGCATTCCCACCGTCGTCCACCCGGTCGGTGCGTTCGATCCGGGCACCCTGCTCGACGTACTCGCCGCCGAGGGTGTCACCAATCTCTTCCTCGTCCCCGTGCAATGGCAGGCGATGTGCGCGGAGCAGGCCGCGAACCCGAGAGAACTTGCCCTGCGGGTCATTTCCTGGGGTGCCGCCCCGGCCTCCGACACCGTCCTGCGCGCGATGTCGACAACGTTCCCGGGAGCGCTCAACGTCGCGGTCTTCGGGCAGACGGAGATGTCGCCCATCACCTGCGTGCTCGACGGCGTCGACGCCCTCCGCAAACTCGGCTCCGTCGGACGCGTCATCCCGACCATCGCCGCGCGCGTCGTCGACGACGAGATGAACGACGTGGCGCAGGGCGAGATCGGCGAAATCGTCTATCGAGGGCCCACATTGATGCAGGGCTACTGGGAGAACCCGGACGCGACGGCGGACGCATTCCACGGCGGCTGGTTCCACTCCGGCGACCTCGTACGCCAGGACGAGGAAGGCTTCGTGTTCGTCGTCGACCGCAAGAAGGACATGATCATCTCCGGCGGCGAGAACATCTACTGCGCCGAAGTC
>NZ_LVCU01000255.1:0-2088 GCF_001647185.1 Rhodococcus sp. EPR-147 | reverse complement strand
ACACGACGCCCTTCGCGAGCCGACACGGGGCCGAAGTGCTGGTCGGGGCACACCCCGAATCGGATAGGACGTAGCCTGGCTGGGAAGGTTCGGTGGCTCGACCGGAATGACAGTCGTGTTGTTCGGTTAGATTGGGAGAGCCACCAGGCACGATGCAAGAGGGTCGAGACCTGTCAACGAGCGACGGGTCACCACAATCGAGGAGAACAGGCCATGGCTTTACCAGTATTGACACCGGAACAGCGCACCGCGGCGCTGGCCAAGGCGGCCGAGGCACGCACTGCGCGGTCGAAGCTGCTCGCATCCGTCAAGTCCGGCGAACTCAGCGTCGCTGACGTTCTCGCCAAGGCGGAGAACGACGAGATCGTCAAGAAGACCAAGGTGTCCGCCCTGATCAAGGCCCTGCCGGGTGTTGGTTCCGTGCGCGCCGCACAGCTGCTCGAGCAGCTGTCCATCGCCGATACCCGCCGTATCGGTGGCCTCGGTGCAAACCAGCGCGAAGCCCTCCTGGCTGCCGTCGCATCCTGATCGACCTGGGTCGGGCTCACACCCGATCCTGCGATAATGCGTTGCCTGCAGGGCTAGCATTTCGACCATGAACGTCGAAGTGACCCTGCTGCCGGGAATCGGGGTGCGGAAGGATTTCGCCCTCGCTTCCGGGCGTCGCATAGGCGTCATCACCCGCAAGGACGGCGCGAACGAGTTGATCGTCTCGCGCAAGGACGACCCCGATGCGACGCAGGAATCCATCACGTTGAGCAATGAGGAAGCGGCGGCTCTGGGCAATCTGCTCGGGTCGCCGCAACTCATCGCTCAGCTCGGGGAACAGCATCGCGACCTCCCCGGCATCAACACCCGCCAGCTCCCCGTCAGGAAGGGCTCGCGTTTCGACGGCCGCCCCCTCGGCGATACCGGGATGCGTACCAAGACCGGCGTCTCGATCGTCGCAGTGATGCGCGCGGGCCAAGTACAACCGTCACCCACTCCCGGCTTCACCCTCGTCTCGGGCGATCTGCTGGGCGCCATCGGAACCGCCGACGGTTTGGACGCAGCTGCCAAGATCCTCGGCAATGCCTGACAATCGTCGGGTCTGACCCGGTGGCCGAGACTGCACTCGCTCTGACCGAACTGGGAGCGGTGTTCTTCGTCCTCGGCCTACTCGCCCGCGTGGCAGGCAAGTTCGGGGTCTCCCCCATTCCGTTCTATCTTCTCGCCGGTCTCGCCTTCGGCAACGGCGGAATCGTCAGCCTCGCCGGCATCGACGAATTCAGTGAGATCGCCAGCGAAATCGGCGTCATCCTGCTGCTGCTCCTGCTCGGACTCGAGTACACCGCCACCGAACTCGTCACCGGACTGCGCCGATCCTGGCTGGCGGGCCTGGTCGACATCGCTCTGAACTTCACTCCGGGCGCAGTGGTGGCACTGATACTCGGCTGGGGCGGCGTCGGAGCACTGGTGATGGGCGGTGTCACCTACATCTCGTCCTCGGGCATCATCGCCAAGGTCCTCACCGACCTCGGCCGGCTCGGCAACCGAGAAACCCCCATCGTGCTCTCCATCCTGGTGTTCGAGGACCTCGCGATGGCCGTCTACCTGCCGATCCTCACCACGGTCCTGATGGGTGCCAGTTTCCTCGGCGGGCTCGAAGCTCTCGGGATCTCCCTGCTGGTGGTCACGATCGTCCTGGTCATCGCTCTGCGCTACGGCAGCTCGGTCTCCTCGCTGCTCGACAGCAAGGACCGTGAGGTCATGCTCCTCAACGTCCTCGGCGCTGCCCTGCTGGTGGCCGGAATCGCGTCGGAACTGCAGGTCTCGGCCGCCGTCGGCGCATTCCTGCTCGGTATCGCGATCTCCGGCTCGACGGCCGCCAACGCCACCCGCGTTCTCGAACCCCTCCGGGATCTGTTCGCAGCGATGTTCTTCGTCGTGTTCGGTCTCGCCACCGATCCGGCAACCATCCCGCCGGTGCTCGGCTGGGCTATCGTCCTGGCGGTCGCCACCGCAGCGACCAAGATCGCGACGGGCTGGTGGGCGGCCAGGCGTCAAGGAATAGGGCGACCGGGCCGACTGCGCGCCGGTGCGGCCCTC
>NZ_LVCU01000254.1:0-30433 GCF_001647185.1 Rhodococcus sp. EPR-147 | reverse complement strand
CATACGTACTGCTGATGGCCATCCTGGGGCCCATCGCGGCCCGAGTCGTCGAACCGGTCGCGAAGGTCCTCCTTCGCACGAAGCCCGCCGTGTGATTGGCTTTCGGAATGGTGGACAAGCGTCGAGCATCGGTTCTGCGCCGACGGCCGCAGCTGTCGGAGGAGGTGGCCAACCACGTCCGGCACCTCGTCATGTCCGGCGAGGTGAGCCCAGGCGACTTCATCCGACTCGACGAGACCGCCGCCGAACTCGGGGTGAGCGTCACTCCGGTTCGCGAGGCACTGCTGACGCTGCGGGGTGAGGGCATCGTCGAACTCGTCCCGCATCGCGGATACAAGGTCTCGCCCCTGACGCCGAGCGACATCGTCGACATCTTCTGGCTGCAGGGCCACATCGCCGCCGAGCTGGTTCGCCGCGCCGCGCCGAAGATCACCGAGGCCGAGCTCGACCGGCTCGCCGAGCTCACCGCCGCACTGTCGGTCGCCGTCGAGAACGGTCGGCCGGAGGACGTCGAGAACTGCGAATTCGAGTTCCACCGAGTCCTCAACCGACTCGCCGAATCCGCGAAACTGGCGTGGTTTCTCAACAACGCCACCCGCTACACACCCACCCGCCTCTACGCCACCGACCGCGACTGGGGCCGAGCGACAGTACGCAACCACGAGGCCCTCATCGAGGCACTCGTTCGAAACGACATCGACGCCGCCTGCGAATTGATGAAGCAACAATTCACAGACGGCGCCGAGAGGTTGATCGCGCACCGCGGGTGAGCGCTACGCGCATGTGAGTGGAAACTCGTAGCCTGCTAGGAGGTTCCGCTCACATGGGGTCAGCGCAGCGAGGCGGGAACCTGGAAGCGATCGCCGTACTTCTTGGCCAATTCGTCTGCACGAGTGACGAAGCCGGCCTGACCACCCGGGTAGCCGACGACGTACTGGTGCACGCCTCCGGTCCAGGCGGGGAATCCGATGCCGAAGATCGAGCCGATGTTGGCGTCGGCGGTGGTGTTCAGGACACCCTCGTCGAAGCACTTCTGCGTCTCGATGGCCTCGATGAACAGCATGCGCTCCTTGAGGTCCTCGAACGGGATGTCCGCCGAGCCCGACTTGAACGCATCACGCAGTCCGGGCCACAGTCCGGCGCGCTTGCCGTCCTCGTACTCGTAGAAGCCCGCGCCCTTGGCCTTCGACGGACGCTCGAACTCGTCGACCATCTTGTCGATGACGGCACCGGCCGGATCCTCGGGAGGAGTCTGACCCGCGGCGATGAGCGCGTCGTAGGTTTCCTTGCGGATCTTCTGCATCAGGTTGAGCGTGAGCTCGTCCGAGAGCTGCAGCGGCGCAGCCGGGTAACCGGCCTGCAGACCGGCCTGCTCGATGGTCGACGGCTCGACGCCCTCGCCCAACATCGCGATGGCCTCGTTGATGAACGTGCCGATGACACGCGAGGTGAAGAAGCCGCGACTGTCGTTGACGACGATCGGGGTCTTCTTGATGAGCTGCACCAGGTCGAATGCCTTGGCCAAGGCCGCATCCGACGTCTTCTCGCCGCGAATGATCTCCACCAGCGGCATCTTGTCCACGGGTGAGAAGAAGTGGATTCCGATGAAGTCTTCCTGACGCTTGATGCCCTGAGCGAGGCTCGTGATGGGCAGCGTCGAGGTGTTGGAACCGAGCAGCGCCGTCGGATCGACGAGGTCCTCGATCTCCTGGAACACCCTCTGCTTCAACTCTTCCGACTCGAAGACGGCCTCGATGACGAGGTCTGCGCCTTCGACGTCCTTGGCGTCGGCCGTCGGGTGGATACGGGCCAGCAGAGCGTCGGACTTCTCCTGGGTGGTCTTGCCACGCGAGAGTGCCTTGGCCTCGATGGCCTCGGAATAGGCCTTGCCCTTCTGAGCCGACTCGATGGCAACGTCCTTGAGCACCACGTCGATTCCGGCCTTGGCACACACGTACGCGATGCCCGCGCCCATCATGCCCGCGCCGAGAACCGCGACCTTGGTGAACGTGGTCTTCTCGATGCCGTCCGGGCGCGACTTGCCGGCGTTGATCGCCTGCAGGTCGAAGAAGAACGCCTGAATCATGTTCTTGGACACCAGACCGGTGACCAACTCGGTGAAGTACCGCGACTCGATGGTGCACGCGTTGTCGAAATCGACCTGCGCACCCTCCACTGCCGCAGCGAGAATCGCGCGCGGAGCCGGCATCGGTGCGCCCTTGATCTGCTTGCGCAGGTTGGACGGGAATGCAGGCAGGATCTGCGCGAGCTTCGGGTTCGACGGCGTTCCACCGGGGATCTTGTAGCCCTTGACATCCCACGGTGCGACGCCGCCCTCGGGGTTGGCCTTGATCCACGCCTTGGCGGCCGGCACCAATTCGTCGATGCTGCCGACCAATTCGTGAATCAGACCGATCTCGAGAGCCTTCGCCGGACGGAACCGGGTGCCCTGGGCGAGGACGGTCATGAAACCGGTCTGAATGCCGAGCAGTCGCGTGATGCGAGCAACGCCGCCGCCGCCGGGAAGCAGTCCGAGCGAGACCTCGGGCAGACCGATCTGGACGCCGGAAACATCGGCCGCGATGCGGTGATGCGTCGCGAGTGCGATCTCGAGTCCGCCGCCGAGTGCTGCGCCGTTGATGGCGGACACGACCGGCTTACCGAGCTTCTCGATGCGACGCAGCTGGCCCTTGACTTCCTGAACCTCGTCGAACACCTGCTGGGCGTCCTCGGGCTTGGCTGCGATGAGGGTGTGCAGATCGCCGCCTGCGAAGAACGTCTTCTTGGCGGACGTGATCACGACACCGGTGATGGAGTCGACCTCGGCCTCGAGGCGTTCGACGGTGGCACCCATCGAGTCCTTGTACAGCTGGTTCATCGTGTTGGCGCCCTGGTTGGGGTCGTCCATTGTCAGCGTGACGATGCCGTCGGCGTCCTGGTCCCACTGAATCATGTTGTTGCTCATGCCTTTACCTCAGACTCGCTCGATGATGGTGGCAACGCCCATGCCGCCGCCGATGCACAGGGTGATCAACGCGTAACGACCGCCGCGGCGCTCGAGCTCGTCGAGCACGGTGCCGGTGATCATCGCGCCGGTAGCTCCCAAGGGGTGGCCCATGGCGATGGCACCGCCGTTGACGTTGAGCTTCTCGTTCGGGATCTTCAGATCCTTCTGGAACCGCAGCACGACGGACGCGAACGCCTCGTTGAGCTCGAAGAGATCGATGTCGTCGACGGTCAGGCCGGCGGTGGCGAGAACCTTCTTCGACGCCGGGGTCGGCCCGGTGAGCATGATGGTCGTGTCGGCACCGCTGGTGGCCGTGGCGACGATGCGGGCGCGCGGGACCATGTTCAGGTCCTTGCCCGCCTGCTCGCTGCCGACGAGGACGAGGGCTGCGCCGTCGACGATGCCGGAGCTGTTGCCGCCGGTGTGGACGTGATCGATCTTCTCGATCCAGTGGTACTTCTGCAGCGCCACGTCGTCGAATCCGCCCATGGCAGCGATACCGGTGAAGGCCGGGTTCAGCTTGCCGAGCGATTCGACGGTGCTGCCCGGACGCATGTGCTCGTCCTGATCGAGGATCAGCAGACCGTTCTGGTCGGTGACCGGCACGACGGACTTGGCGAAGTATCCACCGGACCACGCTGCTGCGGCTCGCTCCTGCGACTGCGCGGCGTAGGCGTCGACGTCTTCACGGGTGAAGCCCTCGATGGTGGCGATGAGGTCGGCACCGATGCCCTGCGGGGCGAAGTAGGTGTCGTAGTTGGTGGCGGGGTCCATGGCCCACGCGCCGCCGTCACTGCCCATCGGCACACGCGACATCGACTCGACGCCACCGGCGACGACGAGCTCGTCCCAACCCGAACGCACCTTCTGCGCGGCCAGGTTGACGGCCTCGAGGCCGGACGCGCAGAAACGGTTGAGCTGGAAGCCGCCGACGGTGTCGGGCATCTTCGCAGCGAGCACGGCAGTGCGGGCGATGTCGGCACCCTGGTCTCCGACGGGCGAGACCACTCCGAGGATGAGGTCGGAGATCCGGTTCTCGTCCATGTCGGGGAAACGTCGACGAAGCTCGTCGATCAGGCCGGTCACCAGGGAAATCGGCTTCACCGAGTGCAGGGAGCCGTTCTTTCCTTTGCCTCGGGGAGTCCTGATGGCTTCATAAATGAATGCCTCTGTAGTCACAGCGCGCAGTTCCTTCCACATTCTCGATCGGCGTCGCCGTCGCCGTGCTGGCCGACCGCGTCGATGCGAGGCCACAACAGACCTCAGCTCACTTCACAGTAGGGCCGCGGGTCGATCCGACATAAGGACCGAAACGAGCGTTCTCCATGACCGGCGCGGAAGTTCAGGTTTGAACGAAGTCGGCATGGGACACTCGGATAGATCAGATCTACCGAGCGCGGAAGAAGACCCTCCATGGAAACCGACAACGAACTGACCGTGGGCGCCCGCGTCAAAGTACGCATTCACACCACCGGCACCGACGACGAGTCCGGTCAGGACGCCTACGAGACCGGAGCCATCGTCGAGGACTTCGGCGTGCAGACCCCCGACACCACGTCGAGGGAATGGGCGGTGGCACGGCGTTGGGCCGTGGCACTCGACAGTGGCCGCCTGGTGTTCGCCGACAACGAGGATCTCACCGTCGGCTGAGTCACCCGTCGATCAGATCTCTTTGAGCGGTACCGCTCCCAGTTCGCTCACCAGCAGCTCCATCGCGACGGTTTCCGGGTCCCGGCGAACCGTGGGATCGGCAGGCTCGGCGGCAGCCTTGAGCAGCTCTTCTTCGTCCTCCGGAGTCTCCGGCGGCGGTGGGCCTACCGGCTCGGGCTCGTCCGGATAGTCCGGGGCTTCCGGCATCGGACTGTCGTCCGCCCCGATGCCGGCCGAGGATCCGTCGCCCGCTGATCCGAACCCGTCCGACGTGGGACGGGGAGCCCCTGCCTGGCTCGGCCTCGAGAACTTCGGCAGCGACGCGGGTTTCGCTGCCGGTTCATCTTTTTTTGCTGATGACTGTTCCGGTGGTGCCGCGGCACCGACCAGACATACCACCGACCATTCGACGCCGAACACGTCACGCAGAGCGTCGCGAATGACGTCGGCATTGCGGGGCTCCTCCAGACGCTTGGCCAACGGTGCCGAGTCGTGGCCGAGCGTGATGGTGCCGTTCTCGACCGCGCGCACCGAGGCTCCGGACAGCATCACCTCGACGGTCCGGCTCCGCTCCCGCACTTTCGTACGCACCTCGGACCACACCGCTCGAACCGCAGCTGCGTCGGGTTCGTTCGACGCGGAGGCAGGGGCCGCCACGGGTTCCGGTTCCGACTCGAACACGGGATCAGGTTCGGGACCGTAATCGTCCTCGGGCTCCGGCGGAAAGTCCTCGTGTGACGTCGGGGCGGTCGGCGCAGCCGGGGCAACCGGGGCCGAATCCTGTTGCACGGGAACGGATTCCGGGACGGACTCGGGCTCGGATACTGACGCCGGCGCAGGCTCGGGTGTTGGTGTGGGCTCGGGTGTTGGTGCGGGCTCGGGTGCCGGAGCTGGCTCAGGTGTCGGAGCTGGCTCAGGTGTCGGCTCGGGCTCCGGAGTTGGTGCGGGTGTCGGAACCGGCTCGGGCTCCGGTGTTGGTGCGGGTGTCGGCACCGGGACTGAGACAGCGGGTGCGGCCGCCACCGGAGCCGGTGCCGGTGCGGGCGCTGTCGGCTCTGCGGCCGGGGGGCGCTGTGACGGTCGCTGGAATTTGCTCACCGGTGCCGGACCCGAGGGTGCGGGCTCCTCGGTGGGTTGCAGTTGCGGTCGCGTCGGATCCGCAACTGCCTGGGCGACGGCTGCCTGCTCCCCCGCCGGAAGGGTGACGTCCAAGCGACGTTCGACGCGTTCGAGTCGTTGCAACACCGCCGATTCCGCGTCGGAGGCCGAGGGCAGCAGCATGCGGGCGCACATCACTTCGAGCAGCAGGCGTGGGGCGGTGGCACCGCGCATCTCGCCGAGTCCCGAGTGCACGATCTCGGCGTAGCGAGTCAGCGTCGCCGAGCCGAGCAGATCGGCCTCGTCACGCAGTCGCTCGAGTACGTCGCCCGGCACGTCGACCAGACCGCGTTCTCCGGCGTCGGGCACGGCCTTCATCAGGATCAGGTCTCGCATGCGATCGAGGAGGTCGATGGCGAACCGGCGTGGGTCGTGGCCGGCGTCCATCACCTTGTCGACGGTGCCGAACAGTGCGCCGCCGTCGCCCGCAGCCAATGCGTCGACGGCTTCGTCGATGAGCGCGACGTCGGTGACGCCGAGCAGCGACAGTGCTCGCGGGTACGTGACGCCTTCCGGCCCGGCTCCGGCCAGAAGCTGATCCATGACGCTGAGCGAGTCACGGGGCGAGCCGCCGCCGGCGCGGATGACCAACGGGTAGACCGCGTCTTCGACCGGGACCTGTTCCTGACCGCAGATCTTTTCCAGCAGAACGCGCATGGTCGACGGCGCGAGCAGCCGGAACGGGTAGTGGTGGGTACGCGAGCGGATGGTGGGGAGAACCTTCTCGGGTTCGGGGGTCGCGAAGATGAAGACGAGGTGCTCGGGCGGTTCCTCGACCACCTTCAGCAACGCGTTGAAGCCCGCCGGGGTCACCATGTGCGCCTCGTCGATGATGAAGATGACGTAGCGCGATTCGGCCGGGGCGTACACGGCCTTGTCTCGCAGATCACGGGCATCGTCGACGCCACCGTGGCTGGCCGCGTCCATCTCGACGACGTCGAAGTTGCCGGGTCCGCCGGGGGCGAGGGCGACGCAGGAGTTGCACACGCCGCAGGGCGTCGACGTGGGACCTTCGGCGCAGTTCAGCGATCGGGCGAGGATCCGCGCCGAGGAGGTCTTTCCGCAGCCGCGCGGCCCGGAGAACAGGTAGGCGTGGTTGATTCTGTTGCTGTCCAACGCCACGCTGATCGGCTCGGTGACGTGCTCCTGACCGACGACCTCGGCGAACGTCGCAGGACGGTACTTCCGGTAGAGGGCCACGCCCGAAAGGGTACCGTCGACCACGGACACAGTTGCATCGCCGGTCATTGTGCGGCGGTGGATACCGCTCTGATGTTCATGACGGCGAAGCTCTCGCGGCTTCCGGTCGATTCCGACAGCGCGTACAGCCAATGGCCGTCCTGCAACGCATCCGAGATCGCATGCCGCACGATGGCTCCCCTGGAGTTCTGATAGTCGATCGTGACGGGTGTGCCGCGCGCTGCGGCGTCGGTCAACAGATCCAGCTCTCGCGGCAGCAGTCGGCTGTGCGAATCCAGCGCAGACCGCACTCGTGCCTCGTCGACGGTTCCGCTGCTGCCGGCCAGCAGGAGCCGCGCGAGCTCGCGTGGTTCGCGTCGGTGCCGTGCCTGGTGGACGGCACGATGCGTCGGCCGGGTGTCCCCCGCGCGGATCCGGGGTGCGCTGTCGAGTTGGAGTTGCCCGGTGTCGGAGTGCCGCACCGGGGAGTATCCGTGCCTGCGGAGCACTGCGATGGTGTCGATCGGCGTGGCCGAACTGACCAGAACGGTGGGAGCGAGGCGCTGGAACTGCAGCACTGACAGGGACTCGTCGGTCTCGATGTTCGTCAGCAGGACGACGTCCTCGGAGACGATGGCGCAGGGAATTCTGCGCACGGCCAGGGCGCCGTAGGTACGCCAGCAGTCCCGGATCGTGTAGCTCAGAGCCTGGGGTACGTCGGTGTCGGCCATCGCGGTCAACGCATCGATCAACTCGTCGCCGGTGCCACCGGTGTCGAAGAACCCTCGGATGGTCGCGGGGGTGAACCGCCAGACCGATGCGACGTCCCTCGACTCGGGCTGCGCGGCCGCGCCGAGAATCGACGCCACCTCGGTACTGGGTGGTCCGGTCACCACCGCCGTGGAATCGGGCAACAGCCGAACGGAGAACGGAACCCACTCGGCCATGTCCTGCAACTGTGCGGCCAGAGCCGCACGGATTTCGCTCGGGTCACCGTCTCGACCCGCGGGGAACTCGGTGAGGGTGCGGCACAGATCGGTCGGCGCACCGTCGGCCAGTACCCCGAGCCGACTCGCCTCCAACCACAGCGCGTGCACGTGGCCGGGCCCGGCGCCCGTCGAGACGACCGGGATGTGCCAGTCCAGGTACCGGGCGAACTCCTCGGCATCCTGCAGAACCGTCACCGGCGAGTCGACGTCCTCGTATCGGAGCAGAGCTGTCAGCGCCGTCGCGCGCAGGTCCGCTGCCGCGGGGTCGTCGAGCATCTTCTTGAGCACGGGAACGGTCTTCTGCGACGCACGGGGCACGCGGTGGGTGGGAGTGATGGGCGAACTCCACCACGCGGTCACCAGCGTCGCCGCCTGTTCGGCTCGGGCACTCGTCGACCATGTCTCGTAGGCCGAGGTCAACGCGACGCCGGTCTTTCCGCGTTCGGCCAGCAGTCCGGCTTCGCGTGCCAGCATCAACATCAACGCGGTGTCGTGTTCGTCGGCGAATCCCAACCTGCTCGTCAGCGACCGAAGTTCCTTGGCACTGACGCCGCCGGTCTTCATCGTCGTCAGGCCGTCGGCGTCGATGGCCGTCAGCAATGCCTGCGTGTGTTCGCAGAACTGCAGCAGTGCGATGGAACGAGTGCGCCGCACGTCGTCGTGCGAGAGCGCGCGGGTCTCGAAGGTCGGCGGCGTGACTTCGATGGGCAGACGCCACCCGACCCCGCGCAGGGCGATGCTCACCTCCAGCGGCATCTCGACGCGGTGCCCGTCGAGTCGGTACAACAATCCCCGCTCGAAGGCAGGGGTCCCCGCGCTCGGTGGAATGTCGAAGATCAGTGACACCGGCTTGCCATCGACGAAGCGAGACAACATCGCTCGCATCTCCTCCGGCCCGCCGTCGAACAGTTCACGGATGCGCTCGGGCGTCATCGCGGCTGCAACGGCGTCGGCACGCGCCCCTCGCTCGAGCGACGGGTCGATTCCGAGGATCGACAGCACGGCCAGCCGATCCTGCTCGACAGCGCAGTGCAGGAACAGCTTTCGTTGCCTGCGGGCAAGTCCGAACGGATGCGAGAACACCCCGGACAGATCGATGGGTGAGTATTCGACGGTGCCTGCGCCGGGTGAGGAGTGCGGCCAGATCAACCCGTAGGCCGTCAGTGTGGCGAGAGCGGCATCGATGTGCGGCGTCTCGTTGACCGATCCATCACTCGCCCAGTGCCCGATCTCGGCGCGGCTCAGATCGCCCATGAGCGCGAACAATTCGAGGAGAGCCATCGCGCCGCTGTCGAGTCGACGCGGCAGCATCGACACCCGAGACGGTGCACCGAGCAACTGCGCGAGCAAGCCGAACGAGCGCGGTGGCGGGTCTGTCGCCACGTCCGGCCGACGATGCAGCAGATCGGTCAGTGCGTCCTCGTCGAGAGACGCAAGCCAGCCCTCGTAGGTCTCGATACTGTCGGTCATTCCGGCCCCCGGTGAAAGTTCTGGCCACTGTATCGACGGGCACCGACAGACTTATTCGTTCTTGGCTGCGGCTTTCGCTGCCTTCTTGAATTCACGTACCTCGAGCAGCGATTTCTCGTCCACCACGTCGGCGATGGATCGACGCGCACCGTCGTCGCCGTACGCTCCGGCGGCCTTGCGCCAACCGTCCGGCGTGACGCCCATCTGCTTGCCGAGCAGCGCGAGGAAGATGCGGGCCTTCTGATCGCCGTAGCCGGGGAGGGCCTTGAGACGCTTCAGCACTTCTGCGCCGTCGGGATCGTCCCGAGTCCAGATCTCCTGCGGCTTGCCGTCGTAGTTCTCGACCAGGAACGCCGCGAGCCCCTGGATGCGCTTGGCCATCGAACCCGGGAACCGGTGGACGGCCGGGGTCTGCGCGCACAGGGCAGCGAACTCGTCGGGATCGGTGTCGGCGACGGTGTCGACGTTCAGGTCACCGAGACGATCGACGAGCTTCTTCGGTCCTGCGAACGCCGATTCCATCGGTACCTGCTGATCGAGCAGCATGCCGATCAGCAGTGCGAACGGATCCTCGGCGAGCAGTGCATCGGCCTCAGGATCGCCGACGAGGTGCAGTGTGCGAGACATGGCATCGATCTTGCCATGCACCTCCACCGTGGATGACGATCTGGACTCGGGAGATGGTGCAGAGGGACGGACACTGTTCGACGCATTCGGTGCCGACTTCACACCGCAGTGGGATGTGATCGACCTGTTCCCCTAGGTCTCGAATCTGCTGTCGATACGCCACGGTCCGTTCCGCATCTCTTCATCCGGAAATCGTCTGTGCAAGTGCATCGGTTTCGAGGATCGACATGTAGTGAACGTCGATCCATTGCTCGTCGAACCACAGCGCATCCCGGCCCGTTCCTTCGTAGCGAAATCCGACTTTCTCGTAAACATGCCGGGCGCGTGGGTTGAAGGCGTAAACCTCGAGAGCTATCCGATGGAGACCGAGCTCTATGAAGCCGTGACGGACGATCAGCTCGGTCGCCTCGGTGCCGAGCCCCCGCCCGCGGCCTTCGGCACCAAGAAAAGCGCGGAAGCCGCATGAGCGATTCAACTCGTTCCAATCTTTGAGTACGACTTCTCCAACCATCGCGTTCGTCGCCTGATCGACCACGGCGAGGACGAGACGGTCATCGGCGGAACTCCAGCGTTCGTAGGTCTCGCGGAGGCTATCAACAGTCCAAGGCAGCATTGTCTGGCTGCTGGAGTGCACGGCTCCGGTCAGAATTACAGCTTCTGTGTCTTGGAGCATCCGATGCATTACAGGTGCGTCCTGAACCTGAATCGGCCGGAGTCTCACGCGCTGGCCCTCGATAGTCGGCTTATGCGCGAAAGTCATGCTCATGCGGCCAGTTTGTCAGAGCTCTGCACCGTCTTGCGAGATCTGGTCCCGACTCACGAACGATGCGTTTACGCGAACCGCTGCCGCTCCCTCGTGTCAGACGGAGAGAAGACAGGCGTAGAAAACCGCAGCCCTTCGAATGAATACTTCGCTTCCATCAACGCATGTAGTCTTCAGAACACGGTGACCCGACGCCCGCCACGCCTCGTCGTGCGGACTCCCCTACTGCGTCGGGAAATGCATGAACGCTTCGTCTCCACGCACCCTCAGAGTATTTGTTGCAGGGTGGGTCATTCAGGATGGATCTTTTCCCCGCGCATCGGTCGGCGATCTCGCCGACGTCGCCCTCGAGCACTACTCGCTGACGGATACACCTTCTCCGTGCGACGAAACACGGACTGCCACAGCAAGACCCGCCTACGGCCGAGCGCCCAGCATGCACCGCGATGGGCGTCTACTGTGGCTTCACCTCGTCTACGGGGACGGCTGGAGCGCCCGGTGGTGGAACGACGAACCCACCGATGGCGAGACCACTCTGACCGGAACGTTCAACGCGATGCTCACCGACTTCGGCGTGGACGCGCCACCCCGCGTCCACGGTCGCATCCGCCTGATGTATCTCGTAGAGAAACAAGTTCGACCGATAGAAAACGGCTGGACTACCGTCGACGGAACCGACCGGCTCATCGAGATCGATGCCATTCCCGTCGCGCACGACTGGTGGCCGTCCAAGGACACCAAAGACGGCGACTTCATCGCGTCGGGTGTCCTGATCGAAATGGATCTGGACGACCACCCGTCTTCACTCAGACCGTTCGCAGCTGGAGCTGTGACGATCATGGGAGATTCGATCTGGGTGATGCACTCGTCCGCCCCGGTTCTTTTGCAGGTCTATACGGCGGGCGCAGTTCCGGTCATCACTCGCTACCTGCTGCCGCTGACCATCGAACCTTCGGTCGACCGCTGGTCGCGTCGGATACACGCGATCGACGACGGCTTCTGGATCACCTCCGAGCACGATATCCACCTGTGCACCATTTCTCCCGAGGGTGAGCTGAACATCGAGCGATACACCACAGAAGGCGGCTGGACCACAACAGTCCACGAGGGACAGCTGTATCTCCTTGGGAGGACACGGTCGTCGATGAACAGCAACCGACGCCATGGAGTGATCAGAACTTACCCGGACGAACAGCGAGTTCGATTGTTGAACAGAGTTACCCGACGCCTCACTCCCGTCGACGGACCCGACGACATCCGGGTTACTCGAGCAGACCGCGCTACGGCGGTCGACGGCACGCGGTGGTGCGTCGACGGCACAACTACGTTGCGCCGCATCGACTCTGACGGTACAGCGTCGAAGATCGACCTCACAACCGAGTCAGAGACGGTCACTGTGCGATCGACAACACCGGATGCATTTGCCGACCCCGCAAATGCCGACGTCGTCGCCTCTATCACGGTCGACGACTCGCGCTTCGTTCCGGAAACGGAGTGATGTTGTTACGGTACGCAAAACTTGACCTCCGTGGTGCGTGTCCACAACATCGTTTCGCTCCTCGGAGTGACCTTCAGCGAGCCAGCCAAATCGTCAACAACTGACCTACCCCCGAATGTTCACCCCTCGCAACTGGACCAACATCGCGGTTGAGAACGATTACTGTCGGTGCCATGCCAACTCTGCCAGAGGGCCAATCCCTGCTCATCCGTACATACTTCGGCAACGACGGTGCCTGGGAGCAGGTCGCGCGAGAGTCGCAAGCGCCGCATGTGCAGGACAGTGGTTACGAAGCACAGGCGTTCCTGACGGTCGTCGATGATCCCGAGTTTGCCGACATGCCGGTTCCAAGCATTATTGGTCTGGTCGAGTCTCCACCTCCGGACTATCTCTTCGTAGTCGACCAACGGACATGCGACGAGACGGAACATTCAGTGCTCGTTGTAGATACTACCACCGATCCGGACGATGAGGCGGCTACCTTCCGGGTTGTACCGAGCCGACTTGCGGTAATCGAAAACAACTTGTCCATCGCAAATCTGAGTTTCGACGAGCTCCGCTCCGGCTCGGACCCGGATGGGGTTTACCGCGGTGTCGGAGCATCACAAGCCACACAAGAACGGCAGGTCCGGCGTGAGGAATTGATCGCCGCAGCAGACAACGCAGACGACTCGCCGACGGTCCAGCAATTACGAGAGGATCTGAGAAAAAGGTCAGTACCGGTCTGGCCAGCAATGGTCGTCACCGATCTGCGCGATCACTACGACGCGATTGCAGGACAGACCTACAACTCGGAGCTGACCGTCGGATACGGAGAGACGCTTGAGGTCCTTGGTCGGGGCGGTCCCGGGTTGGGAATCCACTTCTCGCTCGTCGACAGCTACTGGTCCATCTATCTGGACTCGAACGGTCTGAGCTTGCTAGCCGCCATGAAAGTGATCTATCCGTCTCGACCGCTGCCCGCCCAGGGATTTTCTAGGCAGCCCAGAAAACACAGGAGACGCGCCGGTGACGCATGTCCCGATGGTGCCGATTGTCGGTGAAGCGTCACTGGTAAAGCTGCATTTGTAGCCGACTGCTTCAGACAGCGCTTCGCTATTGAACAACCGAGCACGCACCACGGGTATCACCAAGTGGTACCTGCTGGCCGAAGACCGAGTGCATATTCGACTGCGGTTGCCCGACCGTCTCTAGAATCAGCCGTCTTCATGCCAGAGATCGGCCCCTGCAGGGTCAGGTGATCGACACCAACTGCGTGATGTCGTCGAAGGGCAGCGGTCCGTCGACGACGGCTCCCACGACGGCGCTGTTGAGGATGATCGATCCGCCGTGGTTGTCCAGGAAGGCGGTGTCGGATGCGTCGCGTCCGGTGGCGATGCGCACCAGAGTCGATCGCGGTGCGAGGCAGGTCGCGTCCACCACTCGCCACTGGCCTTCGACGAATGCTTCGGCGACCGCATGGAAGTCCATGGGATCGCAGCCGGGCGCGTACACCGCGACCAGGCGAGCAGGGACGTTGACGGCGCGCAGCAGCGCCACCACGAGGTGGGTGTAATCGCGGCAGACGCCGGCACCGGCGAGGAGGGTGTCGACTGCGCCGTCGATGGGGTCGCTGCTGCCCGGTACGTAGCTCAGCCGCGCGCCGACCCACGAGGACACCTCGGCAAGCAATTTCTCCGACGGCGGGTACGAGCCGAATTCCGTTGCCGCGAAGCCGAAGAACTTGTCGGCTTCGGCGTAGCGGCTGGGCCGCAGGTACAGCGAGAGGTCGTAGTCGGAGACCGGAGCGGGCTCGGTGTTGCCGTAGATGGTCGCCGAGTACGACGCCTCGAGCTTGCCGACGCCGGCGTGAATCTTGTGGATGCGGGTGCCGTGAGCACCGCTGATCTCCTGCGCCTCGATCGGCTGACCGTCGAGTGTGAACGAGAGTGCTTCCCACACATCGGTTCCTGGATGCGGTGCAATTGCGATCTGGAACTCGAGGGTGCTGGCCTCGGTCACGTCGACATCGAGGTACGCAGAGACATCACGTTTCATCGTGCCGATCCTGCCATCTTCGAGCCGTTCGCGCAGGCTATGACTCGTCGGTGGGGCGATCGCCGGTCACCAGGAAGATGACTCGTTTGGCGACCTCGACGGTGTGGTCGGAGTATCGCTCGTAGAAGCGCCCGAGCAGCGTGATGTCCACTGCGGCAGGCACGCCGTGCGGCCAGTCGGGTGCGGAGGTCAACATGAACAGGCTGCGGTGCAGCGCGTCCATCTCCTGATCCTGAATTCGCAGGTCGGCGGCGAGTTCGGCATCACGGGTCTCCAGGACGCGTTGCGTGGACTCTGCCTGCGCGACGGCAACGCGACCCATCTGCTCGAACACGCCCTCGACCTCGGGCGGCAGTACGTGCGCGGGGTGGCGACGGCGAACCAGTTCGGCGATGTGTACGGCCAGGCCACCCATGCGTTGCAGATCGGCGACGATGTTGATGCCCGAGACGACGCGTCGTAGATCGTGGGCAACGGGGGCCTGCAGGGCCAGGAAGCCGAAGGCTCCGTGCTCCCATTCGACTGCCAGCATGTCGATCTCTTCGCGGTATTCGATCGTCTGCTCGGCGAGAACGATGTCCGCCGTCAACAACGATCGAGTCGCGTCCGCCATCGCCTTCTCGGCAATTCGCGACATTTCGGACAAATTCGACGCCAGCGAATCCAATGTCTCGGCGTAACTGTCCCGCATGAAGTACTCAACCCCTACCGTTCGGCCCTGCTGGGCCTGTAGGCCTTACCCCCGAACACTTGTTTCTACACCTCCCACGGCGCTGTGCGACGCTGAACGCCATGACTGTGTTGAAGTCGATAGTGCTGTTCGGCGTCGCCGCTCTGTTCGAGATCGGCGGAGCATGGTTGGTGTGGCAAGGGATTCGAGAGCATCGCGGATGGCTGTGGGCCGGAGCCGGGGTGATCGCTCTCGGTGCCTACGGCTTCGTGGCGACGCTGCAACCCGACGCGAACTTCGGTCGGATTCTGGCGGCGTACGGCGGGGTGTTCGTCGCGGGATCGTTGCTCTGGGCAATGGTGGTCGACGGTTTCCGACCTGATCGGTGGGATATCACCGGAGCGTCGATCGCACTGATCGGCGTCGCGGTGATCATGTACGGCCCGCGCTGACTCACGCGGGCCGTACCGAGAAGATCAGCAGTTGGACGGCGCGGGCACCCCGTAGAACCGGTCTTTGATCCAGTTCTGCGCCTCGCCGAGGCCGAGGATATCCGGAATCAGGTGTCCGGCACCCGAACCCGGCACGATGGCCGGAACCTGCGCGGCGCTCAGCTGCACGGTGGCACCCTTGCCGCACCAGTCACCGGCCAGTCCGACGGCCTGTCCGTGGGGAACGATGTCGTCGGACGTACCGGACTGAATCAGCACCGGAGCATTCGGCGTCCGCTCACCGATCTTGTTCTTGGCCAGGATCTCCTGAGCGACGGGCAGCCTGTCCAGCACCCCCGAGCGCCGCTCACCGGTCTTGGTGTACTCGTTGGTGCGGTGCAGCCCGACGTTCAGAATCGTTTCTCCCACACACTGATTCGCGACCAGGTTCAGCATGGCCTTGCCCGCGTCGTTGATGTTCTCGTCGATGATGGGCTGCAGACCGGGGTCGGAGTTGAGCAGACCGTTGAGGGTGTATCCGATGACTCCGGTGAGAATGGTGCCGTCGACCTGCTCGAGGGTCGCCTTCAGATCCGCGGGAGGTGCGCCGGCGTAGGTGCCGACGAGGTTCATCTCGGGTGCGTACTCATCGGCGAGTTCCGCTGCAGCAGCGGCTGCTCCGCCGCCCTGCGAGTAGCCGTACGCGGCCACCGGGCCGTCGGCGGAGATCTTGGTGCCCTGCAGGTTCTGTGCGGCGCGGGCCGCGTCGAGCACTGCGTGAGCTTCCGAGGCGCGGTTGACGTACGTGTGCGCACCCGGAGTACCGAGGCCCTCGTAGTCGGTGATGACCACGCCGTAGCCCTGCGAGAGCAGCGAATATGCCGCGAGCACCTCGTACTCGACCATGAAGCCGAGCGGCGGGGTGTAAGTGATGACGTTGTTGAGCATCTTCGACGGCGCGCACTGATCGCCCTGACCCTGAGTTCCCGGGGCGAGGACGACGAGCGGACGCGGGCCGGGCCCGGTCCACGCCGCGGCGGGATCGATGTAGGTTCCCGTGACGGCATTGGCCTCGCCGTTGGAATCGTTGCTGCGGTACATGATTCGGGTTGCAGCACCGGGCAGCGGGCCACCGATCCCGGGAACCGACAGCGCGAGATGCGAGGGCTCGGACCGGATCACGTCACCCGGGGAGCCTGCGGGGAGCGGGCTCGGTGGAATGTAGAAATCGGATTCGACGGTCGATCCCGTCGAGGGTGCCGCTGACACCGCGGGTGCCGTCACCCCCATGAATACTGCTGCTACCGCAACAGCCGACCCGAACACGCGCTTGCAACGCACCTGATAACCCCCAACGTCGATCACTTGACTTCAAGTGAGCGCTACCCCGTGTAGCACTTATCGTGACGCACCTTACGTGATGCGCCACACAACGCATAGGGCTAGTTCGTTCTCCTCACGATCAGCGTCGACGACGATGCATCGCCGTCTTGGCCGCATCGACCTCGTCGCTGGTGAACGGGCGCCCCGGCAGCGTCGACCGAGGAACGCCGTCGCCGCGCAGACCGTCGAGCAACACGGTGAAATAGCGTCGCCAGTTCGACGCGTCGACGGTGCTCGAGAATTCGACGCTCGCGCCGATCATGCCGAGCACCGGATAGAAGTCGTTGACGGCGACGTCGGGCCGAAGCTGACCGGATGCCAGTGCTCGTTCGACGATCTTCTCGAAGAACGGATCGATGCGCGAGCGAACCTGAGCGATCCCTCGGCAGCCCTGATCGGACCCGAGTACGACGTCTCCGAGACCGCGATCGAGTGCCATTCCCGCGCACACATCGCCGAGGAACTGCACCAACCCGTCCCACGGATCCTCGGCTTCGAGCGCCCGTTCGGCGGTCGCGAGCATGTCTTCGAGACGCTGCTCGAACACGCCGTCGATCAGTTCTTCCTTGCACGAGAACCGCCGATAGACGGTGCCGACGCCCACCTTGGCGTGCGCCGCGACGTCGTCGAGCGTGATGTCGATGCCGTGTGAGGCGAACAGTTCGCGGGCCGCGTCGACGATGCGTCGACGGTTGCGTTCGGCATCCGCCCGTAGTGGCTTCGATGCCGTTGTGTCCGCTCTCACACTCATTCGATGTCCGTTTCACCCGATAAGCGGAGGACATCCCTCCACTTAGCTGATACCTTATCTCTACAACCGGAGGGTACACCTCCGCATAGTCGAACCGAGGACACTATGACCACCCTTTCATCGGAGAACGTGGGCGACGCCACGTCGAACACCACGCCGGTCGACGAACGTTCGCATCGGAATCGTTGGCTGATTCTCGCGACGCTCGGGCTGGCTCAGCTCATGGTCGTGCTCGACGCGACCATCGTGAACATCGCACTCCCCGCCGCCCAGCTCGACCTGGGCTTCGACAACGCCGACCGCTCCTGGGTCGTCACCTCGTACGCACTCGCGTTCGGCAGCCTGCTGCTGCTCGGTGGACGACTGAGCGACCTCTTCGGACGACGCAACACCTTCCTCATCGGGCTCGTCGGTTTCGCGCTGATGTCGGCTGTGGGCGGCGCGGCCGTCAACTTCGGCATGCTGGTCGCGGCTCGCGCCGGTCAGGGCGTCTTCGGCGCTCTGCTCGCCCCCGCGGCCCTGTCCCTGTTGGCCACCACCTTCACCGATACCAAGGAACGCGCCAAGGCATTCGGCATCTTCGGTGCCATCGCCGGCGGCGGCGGCGCTCTCGGCCTGCTGCTGGGCGGCATGCTCACCGAATGGGCCAACTGGCGCTGGAGCCTGTACGTCAACCTGATCTTCGCGGCGCTCGCCTTCGTAGGCGGGTTCCTGTTCCTGGCCAAGCACAAGGTCGACGTCCGCCCCAAGCTCGACATCCCCGGCACCCTCGCCGTCTCGGCCGCACTGTTCTCGATCGTCTACGGCTTCGCTCACGCCGAGTCCGACGGCTGGGGCAACTCGGTCACCCTCGGATTCCTGACCGCCGGTGTCGTGCTGCTCGCGGTGTTCGTGACCATCCAGATGCGCGTCGAGCATCCGTTGTTGCCGTTGCGGATCGTGCTGAACCGCACTCGTGCGGGATCGTTCCTCGCTGTATTCGTCACCGGCGCAGGCATGTTCGCGGTGTTCCTGTTCCTGACGTACTACCTGCAGAACACACTGAAGTACACACCCATCACCACCGGGTTCGCGTTCATGCCGATGATCGCGTCGCTGATCCTCACCGCGACACTGTCCACGGCGCTGATCCTGCCCCGCTTCGGACCCCGCATCCTGATGACGACCGGCCTGGTCGTGGCCTCGATCGGCATGGCACTGCTGACCCAGATCGACGTCGACAGCAGCTACGTCACGCACATCCTGCCCGGCCTGGTCATCATGGGCCTCGGCCTCGGTGCCACCATGGCCCCGGCCATGCAGGGCGCGATCTCGGGCGTCGATCCTGACGACTCCGGTGTCGCATCGGCAACGGTGAACACGATGCAGCAGGTGGGCGGCTCGATCGGCACGGCGCTGCTGAGCACCGTGGCCGCCAATGCGGCGACCAGCTACGTCAGCTCGAACATGGCGACGGCCACCGACGCGGCACTGCTGCAGGCCAATGCGGAGATCGCCAGCTACACCACCACGTTCTGGTGGGCGTCGGGAATCTTCCTGCTCGGCGCGGTGCTGTCGGCCACGCTGCTCAAGAGTGGGCCACTGCCGTCGGCACCCGAAGGTGCGGTAGTAGTCGGACACTGAGCGGCTTCGCCGCATGTGAGCGGAACCTCGTAGCCTGCTACGAGGTTCCGCTCACATGCGTTCAGCCTTCGAGCAACTTTTCGGTCGCGGCCAGCAGAACGCAGGTCGCGACGCCGTCCATCGACTTCTCCAGCTCACCGAGTGACGGGAAGCTCGGGGCGAGGCGAATGTTCTTGTCTTCCGGATCTTTTCCGTACGGGAAGGCCGAGCCGGCGGCCGTCAGAGCGATTCCGGCTTCCTTGGCCAGCGCGATCGACCGCGCGGCCGTGCCCTCGAGCACGTCGAGGCTGATGAAGTAACCGCCCTTGGGTTCGGTCCACGAGGCAATCTTCGAGGCACCGAGACGGTCCTCGAGGATCTGCTGCACCAGAGCGAACTTGGGGGCCAGGATCTCGCGATGTTTGGCCATGTGGGCCCGCACACCGGCGGCATCACCGAAGAAGCGCAGGTGCCGCAGCTGGTTCAACTTGTCCGGACCGATGCTCTTCTTGCCGAAATGCTTCTGGTACCAGGCGAGGTTCTCCTCGGAACTGCCGAGGAAGCTGACCCCGGCACCGGCGAACGTGATCTTCGAGGTCGACGCGAACACGAACGGGCGGTTGGGGAACCCGGCCTCGGCGGCCATGCCCAACACGTCGTACGACGGCGCGAATTCCTCGGTCAATGGATGCACCGCGTAGGCGTTGTCCCAGAACAGTCGGAAATCGGGTGCGGCCGCAGGCATGGTGGCCAGCGCGCGAACGACGTCCTCCGAGTAGACGGCACCGGTGGGGTTCGCGTAGTTCGGCACCACCCACATGCCCTTGATCTGCGGATCCGACGCCACCAGGTTGGCGATCTCGTGCACGTCCGGGCCGTCGGGTCCCATCGGAACCGGGATCATCTCGATGCCGAAGCTCTCGGTGATCGCGAAGTGCCTGTCGTAGCCGGGCGAAGGGCAGAGGAAGCGCACGTTCGGCTCGGCCGACCAGGCGCGAGGGGAATCGGGCAGACCGTGCAGCAGCCCCCAGACCACCAGATCCTGCATGATCTCGAGGCTGGCGTTGTTGCCGGCGAGCAAGTTCTTCACCGGGATGCCGAGCAGTTCGCCGAAGATGGCACGCAGTTCCGGCAGGCCCGCGAGGCCGCCGTAGTTGCGGCAGTCGGTGCCGTTGCCGTCCTTGTAATCCGCACCCGGAAGCGTCAGCAGGTCAGCAGCCAGGTCGAGCTGCTCGGGCGACGGCTTGCCGCGAGTGAGATCGAGAGTGAGCTTCTCGGCTTTGAGCTGCGTGTACTTCGCGCTCTGCCGCTCGTGCTCGGAGGCAAGCTCCTCATGGTTCATCAGACCCAACTGGGTTTGCGCTGGCATGCGGAGCGGCCTCTCGGTGACGGGTTCCCCGGACAGTGTCGATGTCACTGAAATAAAGGGGACCCCGCGCACCCGGCAGAGCCCATTGACCCTTGCTGCCTTCCGGCCCTGGGGGAGTTCACAGGATGCGCGCCGCGCGGGATCCGTTAGGAAGTGTAGCCGCCTCCCGTCCGACATCACATCACCACCCTTCGCGCCTCCCGATTTGGGAGATGGTGGGGGTAACCGGGTAAGCTCCCCCACGGAGGATTCGCCTAGTGGCCTATGGCGCTCGCCTGGAACGCGGGTTGGGTTAACGCCCTCAGGGGTTCAAATCCCCTATCCTCCGCCAAAGAAGCCCCCGTGACATGTCACGGGGGCTTCTTTCTGTTCAAGGCGAGGTGGTTCACCCGCCCGCTCTGTCGTCCGGTGAGGTTCGTGCCCATCCAACTCCGGATCAATGGGCGTTCGAGTCCGTCTGAGTGCAAGAAAGCCACATTCATCCGGTGGCGGGCGACGACCCGATCCGAATGAATGCGACTTTGTTGCTATCTGAGCGACTGGAACCCACATTGATCCCAGAGTGGGGGCGCGAAGCGTGCGGGGCCGAACTAGCGAGCCGACCAACCACCGTCCATGGTGTACGACGCTCCAGTGACCATGCCGGCGTTTTCGGAGGTCAACCAGCCCACCAGTGAGGCGACTTCGGCCGGTTCGACGAGACGTTTGATGGCCGCCTCGGTCAGCAGAACTTTTTCGAGTACCTCGTTCTCGGGGATACCGTGCGCCTTGGCCTGGTCTGCGATCTGTGTTTCCACCAGCGGCGTTCGGACGTATCCCGGGTTGACGCAGTTGCTCGTCACACCGTGGGCGGCACCTTCGAGGGCCGTCACTTTCGACAGTCCTTCGAGTGCATGTTTGGCGGTGACGTAGGCGACCTTGAATTCCGAGGCACGCAGTCCGTGCACCGAGGACAGGTTCACCACCCGACCGAAGCCGCGAGAGTACATGTGCGGCAACGCAGCTCGAACCAACAGGAACGGTGCCTCCACCATCAGCGTCTGGATTCTGCGGAATGCGCCCGGGTCGAAGTCGACGATCGGTGCGACGGTTTGGATACCCGCATTGTTGACGAGGATGTCGACGTCCAGCCGGAGGTCGTCCAACGCGGTGGTGTCGAGCAGATCCACCGACCAGACGTCTCCGCCGATCTCCGACGCCAATTCCTTTGCAGCGACGTCGTTCACATCGGCGACGGTGACGCGGGCACCGCGCCCGGCGAGCTCGCGTGCACACGCGGCCCCGATGCCGGACGCTCCCCCGGTGACGAGGGCGGAGCGTCCGTTCAGGTCGTTCATCGCTGTGCAGTCTTGTCGAGCAGGCCGGCCTTCGCCAGCTCGGCCTCAGTGGCCAGGTTCTTGGCGTCGGCGATGTCGATACTTTCGAGCGCCAGTCCCTTGGTCTCCCGAGCGACGACGACGGCCACGACGGTGATCGCGCAGGCCACGGCCAAGTACACCGCGATCGGGACGGACGAGCCGTAGACGTCGAGCAGCTTGACCGCGATGATCGGGGCCAGCGAACCGGCGACGATCGAGGTGACCTGGTAGCCGAGGGACACACCGGAGTACCGCATCCGCGTCGGGAACATCTCGGCCATGATGGCCGGCTGCGTGGCGTACATGAAGGCGTGGAACATCAGGCCGATGATGATGGCCAGCATGATGACGACGTTGTGGCCGCTGTTCATCATCGGGAAGGCGAAGAAGCCCCACGTTGCCGCGGTGACGGCTCCGGCGAAGTAGACCGGGCGACGTCCGACGCGGTCGGCGAGCTTGCCCACCAACGGAATCGTGCAGAAGTGGATCGCGTGGGCGATGAGCATCCACCACAGGATCGTGGAGGTGTCGGTACCCACCTCGACCGACAGGTACGTGATGGAGAAGGTGACGACGAGGTAGTACATGACGTTCTCACCGAAGCGCAGTCCCATCGCGGTGAACACGCCACGCGGGTAACGCTTCACGACCTCGAAGACGCCGTACGACGCGGCCTTGATGACCTCGGCCTGCTTGTGTGCCTCGAGGAAGATCGGGGCGTCGGAGACCTTGGTGCGGATGTAGTAGCCGACAAAGACGATGACGGCGGAGAGCCAGAACGCGACGCGCCAGCCCCAGCTGAGGAAGGCCTCGTCGGACAGGGTGGTGGTCAGAACGAGGAGCGCGACGGTGGCGAGCAGGTTACCTGCGGGGACGCCTGCCTGCGGCCAGCTGGCCCAGAATCCGCGGGACTTGTTCGGGCTGTGTTCTGCGACGAGGAGAACCGCGCCGCCCCATTCGCCGCCGACGGCGAAGCCTTGGATGAATCGCAGGGTCACCAGCAGTCCCGGCGCCCAGTAGCCGATGGCCTCGAAGGTCGGCAGGCAGCCCATGAGGAACGTGGCTCCGCCGACGAGGACGAGGCTGAACTGCAGCAACTTCTTTCGGCCGTACTTGTCGCCGTAGTGACCGAAGACGATGCCGCCCAACGGACGTGCGACGAATCCGACGGCGTAGGTGACGAAGGCCGCGAGGATCGCGTCGAGCTCACTGGTTCCGGCAGCGAAGAAGATCTTGCTGAACACCAGCGTTGCGGCGGTGCCGTAGAGGAAGAACTCGTACCACTCGACGATGGTGCCTGCCATCGACGCCCCGACGACCTTCTTCAGGCCTGTGGGCGTGGCATCGGGATCCGGTTCTGGTCGTTCTGTCAGCGGCTGATCGACGCTCATGTTTTCTCCTGTGTTACTCAGCACGTCACGTTCATGCATGTGATGGACCACACAACTGCGGGTTGCTCTGAGTATTGGTGCAGATGTTTGTGGGCGCAAGAGCCATGAACGCAGGTCGGATCTGCAAAACTGCACACATGACACTTGGCGGCGCGAAGATCCCCAGTGCAGACGACCTGCTGGTGCTGCTCGCTGTCAGTCGCACCGGTCGCTACAGCTCCGCCGCCGACGACCTTGGCATCAACCACACGACCATTTCCCGACGCATCGCCGCACTCGAGGACACGCTCGGCGGTCGGGTCCTCACCCGTGGTGCCGGTGGCTGGGAGCTGACGCAGCTGGGCCGCGGGGCGCTGGCCGCTGCGGAGGCCGTCGAGGATGCGCTGCGCACCCTCGTCTCGAGCGATGTCGGCGCGTTGGAAGGCGTCGTGCGCATTTCGGCGACCGACGGATTCAGCGCCTACATCGCGGCTCCGGCCGCGGCGCGGGTGCAGCGCGCTCATCCGCGCGTGTCCGTGGAAATCGTGGCGGTCACCAGGCGCGCGTCGCAGCAACGATCGGGCCTGGACATCGAGATCGTCGTCGGGCAACCGCAAGTGCATCGCGCCGAGGCCATCCGGCTCGGGGACTATCTACTCGGCCTCTATGCCTCCGAGGACTATCTGCACGAGCACGGAACGCCCCAGGTGCCGGCCGATCTCTCCGCACACCCGTTCATCTATTTCATCGACTCGATGCTGCACGTCGACGATCTCGATCTGGCCCCCAACTTCACCCCGACGATGCGCGAATCGGTCACCTCCACCAACGTCTTCGTCCACGTCGAGGCCACCCGCGCATCCGCGGGCATCGGGCTGTTGCCGTGCTTCATGGCCGATCGCCACCCCGACCTACGACGAGTCCTGCCCGACGCCATCGCGGTGAAACTGACCTACTGGCTCGTCACCCGTACCGAAACACTGCGACGGCCGGAGGTGTCGGCGGTGGTCGACGCGATCCGCGCCGTCGTCACCGAACAACGTTCGGCACTGTTGGGTGAACACTGAATACCTACGCCCCATAAGGAGACCCCCCGATGACAGATATCGAGTTCTATTTCGATCCGGTGTGCCCGTTCGCCTGGATGACCAGCAAATGGGTTCGCAAGGTTCAGGCCCAGCGCGACTACACCGTCGACTGGCGTTTCATCTCGCTGCGACTGCTCAACTCGCACATCGACTACGACGCCCACTTCCCGCCCGAGTACGAGGCCGGCCACACCGCAGGTCTACGAGTGCTGCGGGCTGCTGCCGATATTCGTCGTGAGCACGGGTCGGACGCTGTCGGGCCTCTGTACGAGGCCCTCGGCAAGCACATCTTCGACACCGAGGTGGTGCCCGACGACGCTACGAGCCACGGCCATCGCGGCACCGCAGAATTCCTGGGGCCGATCCTCGAAGAACTCGGGCTGCCCACCCATCACACTGCAGCACTGGATGATTCGTCTCTCGACGAGGAGATCCAGGCCGAAACCGATCACGCCCTCTCACTCACCGGCAAGGACGTCGGCACGCCCATCATTGCCTTCGAGCCGCCGGACGGCGTCGCGTTCTTCGGGCCGGTGATCAGCAGACTGCCCAGCGACGAGGAGGCAGTGCCGCTGTGGGACAACGTGATCGCACTCGCTCGCTTCCCCGGCTTCGCCGAGATGAAGCGCAGTCTGCGTGAGCTCCCCCAACTGAAGGCCCTCGGGGTCCAGGAAGACGAAGCAGGTGTACAGCAGGACTGGCACGGAGGTAGCCGACGCCAGAAGAAGTGAGCTTCTCGGCCGTATCAGCCGCCCAAGACGTCGTCCATGCTGCCGACTTCCGGGCGTCCCGCGTCGAGGCCGTAACGCAGGTACACGGTGCCTTTACCGTCGACGGCCGGTGGCCCGAGCAACGTCAGGTTGCTGGGCACGGTGCCGTCGGCGAACACTCTCTTTCCCACTCCGAGAAGGATGGGATGCACCCACAGATCGAGTCGATCGAAAAGCCTCTCGCGCAACAGGGTCTGCACCAGATCGAGGCTTCCGACGACCTTGATGTTGTCGTGCCGATCTCGGATCTCACGCACCGCATCCACCAGATTCGGTCCGAGTTGGGTCGAACCGTCCCACCGCAGATCGGGTGTGCCGCGCGAGGCCACGTATTGCGGTATGGCGTTGAACAGCGTTGCGAACGAGCCTTTTTGGTTCGGCCAGTAGGCGGCGAAGATGTCGTAGGTGCGTCGGCCGAGCAAGAGCGCATCCGTGCCCTCGTATGCAGCGTCGACTTGCGCCCCGGAGACCTCATCGAGCAGAGGAGCCTGCCAACCACCGAAGGGGAAGTTCTCGGGATCTTCCTCGGGGCTTCCTGGTGATTGTGCGACGAGGTCGAGGGTGGCGAACAACTCCAACGTGATGAGGCCCATGATTGCTCCTGGTTCTGTAGGACGGAATCTTCTTCAGCTCAATACTTTTCGTAGTGTCTCGGCAAATTCGGTCGGTTTTCCGGTCTGACCGAATTCGCCGCCGAGGAATCCCGAGTGGCCGCCGGGAAAGACGATCGGCTCCGATCCGAGGAGCGCTGCAGTCGAATACGCTGCGCGAGCCGCGGTGTGACCGTCCTCGGGACCGCCGGATTCTTCGCCCACTCCGATCACCACTGTGGTGGGAGCAGCACGCAATGCATCGACATCCGGCGCGAAATCGACGCCTCCCCCACGCATGTTGGACATCAGGGCATCGTCGCGGGTTCCGTCGTCCTCGGTCGGGAGGCCGAACTGCGCCGGGTCCGGTGCCGGGCGAGCGAAGAACGCGTCGTCGATGGGGCCTGCGTGCATGAGCAGCGACATGAATTCGGCCATGGCCGGGCCGCGGCCGTGAGCGTCGTACGTGGCCACCATGTGTGCGCACACTGTCGCGATGTTCTCGCGGTCCGGCAGAGTGCCTCCGGCGGGCGGTTCGTGGGCAACCAACGTCCGAACGTCGGACGTGTATCTGCTCACGAGCACCAGCGCATTGACCGCGCCCCCGCTGGAGGCGAAGACATCGACCGGACCGTGGCCGACGGCGGTGAGCACTGCATGCAGATCGTCGGCATGTTCGCCGACGGTGACCGCCGCGGTCGCGTCGTCTCGTCGACTACGTCCGACATTTCTCGGGTCGTACGTGACGACCACCCGATCGCCGAAGTGCGATGCCAACGTACCGAACCCGCTCGCATCCATCGGTGAGCCGATGAGCACCAAGGGCGTTACCCCGGGCTCGAGCTCGCCGATCACGTCGTAGGTCAGGGTCGCACCGGGAACGGAAACGGTCTGTGTAGTCATGATCGGTTGGACCTCGGCGCGAGCAAAAACTCACCGGTCGTCACGCAGGCGCGCGTCGGTGACGAACTCGGCGCTGCTGGGCGAGATACAACAGTCCCGACGCGAACCTGGATGTGGCCGCCGCGGACGGCGCGAGTCGACAGATCACGCAGCAGTGGCGTCATCGCCGTCCACGGATGAGCCTCGATGTCCGCGCCTCCGAGTCGGCACGCCAGCTTCGCCAGCGGGGTCCAGGCAGCCGCCCGTCCGACGGGCCGCTGCATATCGACGACGGCCACGACGCCGCCCTCGCGAGTGTGCGCGATCATCGAGTCGAGAGCCGCCTGCCACGGCGTCATCAGCGACAGCGCGTAGGTACTCAGCGCAGCATCGAACTGAGCCTCGCCCAGATCCGCGCTGGTGAGGGCGGTGGCGTCGGCGGCGACCAGCGTGATGTTGTCCCAGCCTGCTCGGTCGGCTCGCCGCCTGGCCTGTTCGAGCATCTGTGAACTGGCGTCGACTCCGGTGATCGAGCCGGTCGGCCCGATCATCCGCTGCAACCCGGCGAAGTTCAGTCCCGTCCCGCAGCCGAGGTCCAGAACATGGCTGCCTGCAGGCAGATTCAGCAGCTCGAATGCTGCCTCCCGACCGGCTCGATACACCGGCCATTCGAAAGAAATCACGTCGTACAGGCGGGCCGACATCGTGTACTTCGTCGGTCGTCTCATGTCGGGTCTCTCCAGGGCGCGGGCATAGTGGGAAGTATGGGAATCCGTCGTTCGTCTTCGAGTGTGCCCGAGAACCGCGCCGACGTGGTTGTGGTGGGCGGCGGCACCGCCGGCATCGTGGCGGCGAAGACCGCGGCGGGCTTCGGCGTTCGCGTCGTGCTGATCGAGCGGGAGCGGACCGGAGGCGACTGCCTGTGGACCGGATGCGTTCCGTCCAAAGCGCTCCTCGCGGCGGCCTCGGTGGCACAGACGGTTCGATCCGCGTCCCGCTTCGGCATCGTCACCCAGCCACCGATCGTGGATTTCGCGCGCGTGATGCAGCACGTGCACGGCTCGATCGCCGAGATCGCGCCGATCGATTCACCGGAGGCACTCGCCGAAGCGGAAGTCCACGTGATCAGCGGTGACGCCATCTTCGCGGGTCCGAACACAGTGAAAGTCGGTGCCCAGGTACTGCATTTCGGTCAGGCGATCGTGACCACCGGCGCGCATCCCACGGTGCCGGCGATCGACGGCATCGAGAATGTGGACTACCTGACCAGCGACACCCTGTGGGATCTGAAGGACTTGCCGCAGCGACTGCTGATCGTCGGAGCCGGTTCGGTAGGTTGCGAAATGGCGCAGGCATTCTCGCGTCTGGGATCGGACATCACCCTCGTCGGACGGTCGGCCACGATCCTGCCGCGCGAGCACCCTGAGGCCTCGTCGATCCTGACGCAGGCATTGACCGACGAGGGCGTGCGCGTGCTGACCTCGACGTCCGTCGTGCGCATCGCCGACGGCTCGGCCGTGACCGATACGGGTGTCGAGATTCAATTCGATCGAGTGCTCATCGCCACCGGACGGACTCCGCGAACCGCGTCGCTCGGCTTGGACACGGCCGGTGTGGAATTGGACGACGACGGATTCGTTCAGGTCGACGAGCATCTGCGGACCACCAACCCCCGCATCTGGGCGGCCGGAGATCTCACCGGACATCCGCAGTTCACGCACACTGCCGGTGTGCACGGCAGTCTGGCCGCGAGCAATGCGGCACTCGGTCTGAACCGAAAAGTGAGTACGACGGGAACTCCCCGGGTGACGTTCACCGATCCCGAGATCGCCTCGGCCGGAATCGATGTGCGGACCGCTTGCAGTCGCGGACTACGGCTGCAGACTTTGGACCACCATCACGTCGACAGAGCCGTCACCGAGAAAGCGACGAACGGATCGACGACGCTGGTGCTCGATGCCAAGCGTCGCATCGTCGGGGCCTGTGTGGTGGGACCGAGAGCGGGCGAGACGATCGGGGAGCTGATCATCGCCATCGAGCAGGGGCTGCGTACCCGCGACCTCGCTGGGGCCACCCATCCGTATCCGACGTACAACGACGGGCCGTGGAACGCGGCGATAGCGGACGTGAAGGCGCAGTTGGGTTCTCCGGTGATTTCTCGGGCAGTTGGGGCCTTGGCCAAAGGCAGGAGCCTGTGGATCAGGAGAGGGCGCGATACCCGGCGATGATCCGCTGACCGGAGCTCACCGCGACCATCGCCGCCCAGACCACCGCGATCTGCCACGAGATACCAGGCAGCAGTAGCCAGAGACTGTGCACCGCAATGGTTTCGGCACCCTCGGCCAAGCCGCCGAGGAACGACAGCGATCGGCCGTCGTCGATGGTACGGCCGTTGCGTTCGGCGATCGAGGAGAACGCCAAGAACGCGGTGCCGTTGATGTAGTACGCCAACAGCACCAGCAGGAACGGCCACCACGGGGCGTCGTATCCGGCCGAGGCACCGACCGCGACGCCCACCACCGTCGTGCCGTAGACCACGAAATCGGCGGTGATGTCGAAGAATCCGCCGGCACCGCCCGTATTGGAACGCCTACGCGCCAGAGGCCCGTCCAGGCCGTCGGCGATGCGGGAGACGATCCACAACACCAAGGCGAGCAGCCAGAACTGCAGGCCGGCTGCCAGTGCACTACCGAGGCCAAGCACCAGCCCGGCGGCGGTGATCCGGTCGGGTGTGATCGCGGGGCGGTCGAGGGCGCGGGCACAGCGATCGAGCGGGCTTTCGAGGTGGCGACGCAGGAAGCTGTCGATCATTCGGCAGCGCCGGTGAGTCCCAGACGGCGTGCCAACAGCGCCGAACCGGCCGCGATAGCCAGCACCGCGAGCAATGCGATGGCGAACGGCCACGAGAGTGGAGACGTTCCGTAGGCCCCGAGGGCGGTGTAGGCGACGGTCGCGGGCACGATGCCGACCATCGTCCCCACCACGTAATCACGCTGACCCACCGCGCTGACTCCGGCCGCGTAGTTGACCAAGGAGAACGGCAGCGGCACCAGTCGCACGAGCAGCACCGACAGCAATCCGCGCCGTCCGAGCATGGCGTCGAGCCGGCGGAGCCTGTCCCATTCGGTGCGGGCCACCTGGCCGCGTCCCAGGGCCCGAGCTCCCCAGTACCCGAGATACGCCCCCATCGTGGCGGCGAACACCACGACGGTTGCGCCCACCGCCAACCCGAACAGCAGTCCCGACGCGATGGTCAACGTGCTGGCGGGGAACGGAGTGGCCGACAGGACGGCATAGAGCACCACGAACAGCGCGATGCCCCACGGCCCGGCCGACGCCACTCGGTCACGGATGAACGACGGATCGGGTAGGTCGACGGTGCCGAGCACGATCACCAGAGCGATGACGACCACGGCAGCCGCGAGCAATTTCAGGGTCGTGCCACGGCGACTACGCGTCGGGCGGTCCTGCGTCACGGTATGTGCCTCTCGTCCGGCGGTCAGGATCCATTGTGCACAAGACCCGTGTGCCCGCGTGTTCAGCGGTTGTCTCATTCGACCGATTACGGTGGTGAGGGCAGCGTCGTCGACGGCTGCTTCGGTTGATCTGGAGGGCCCACGGTGATTCGTTCAGTACGGTGCGCAGTGACGATTGCGGCGAGCGCAGGGCTGCTGCTGACCTCCTGCGCTGCGCCGGATTCGGAAGCTCCGATTGCCGAGGAGCAGTCGTGGAGCCAGATCGAACAGCAGGCACAGGGGCAGACCGTGTCGCTGTGGATGTACGGCGGCGAC
>NZ_LVCU01000253.1:0-3740 GCF_001647185.1 Rhodococcus sp. EPR-147 | reverse complement strand
GACCACCGACGCCGTCAACCGCATCCTGTCCGAGCGACAGGCCGGGGTCACCGACGGCGAAGTGGATCTGGTGTGGGTCAACGGCGCGAATTTCGGCACCGGTAAGCAGGCAGGCGCGTGGCTTTGTGGCTGGACGCAGAATCTGCCGAACATGGAACTGACCGATCCCGAGGATCCTCTGTTGCTCGACGACTTCGGCACCCCGGTCGAGAACTGCGAATCACCCTGGCACAAAGCTCAATTCACCCTGGTCTACAACGCGGCAGCCATCCCCGATCCGCCGACGACATTCGACGGCGTGCTCGACTGGGCTCGCGCGAACCCGGGCCGCTTCACCTACCCCGCTCCCCCGGACTTCACCGGCTCGGTGTTCGTCCGTGAGGCGTTGATCAATGCCTCCGGCGGCGTCGACGAGGTTCCCGCTCAGTTCGGTCAGGATTCCTACGACCGACTCGCCCCGGCATTGTTCGATCAGTTGAACGAACTCGCCCCGTCACTGTGGCGCGAAGGAACGACGTATCCGCAGTCCTCCTCCGAGCTCGACGCCCTCTACGCCGGTGGCCAGGTCGACATGACCATGACGTACGGCCCTGCGACCCTCCCGAAACTCGTCGCCGACGGCACCTTCCCGCCGGAGACCCGCGTCCTGACTCTCGACGAGGGAACCGTCGGGAATGCGAGTTTCCTTGCCATTCCGTCGACGTCGGGGAAGTCGGCCGCGGCACACGTGGTAGCCAATCTCGCGTTGTCGCCCGAACAACAACTCGAGAAGGCGACGCCGGACGTGTGGGGGCAGTTCACCGTGCTCGATATCGACCGACTGCCCGATGACGCCCGCGCCCGGTTCGAAGCGTTGCCGAGCTCGACTGTTCTGCCCTCCTACGAGGAGCTCTCGGCCAACGCGCATCCCGAACTCTCGGCGGACTGGGTCTCGCCGGTCGACGAGGGTTGGCGTCGAAGCGTGCTCGCCGGTCAGTGAGCGCGTCCACGAAGAGCTTTCGCGGCACGGCGGCGGTCCTCCCCGCCGTCGTGCTGGTAGTTCTCGTCGTCGGCGGCGGTCTCGGCACCGTGGTGCTGCAGAGCCTGGGGCTGATGCCGTTGGTCGGAACCCCCCAACTATCGGTCGACGCGTACTCCGCACTGGGCGGTGACCTGTGGAGCTCGGTGGTGCTGACGCTGTCGATCGCCGCCGTCTCGACGGCATTGGCCACGGTGATCGGGCTTGCGGCGGCACTGGCGGCCTTGTCAGGTGGACGCGCCGCGTTGGTCGCTGCGGGGTTGACCGTCACGGTGCCGCACCTGATCGGGGCGGCGGCGATGGCATTGCTGTTGGCAGATTCAGGGATGCTGCCTCGCATTCTCGGCATGACCGACGGCGGCTGGCCGGAGTTGGTCGGTGGGAAGTGGTGGATCGCCGTCGTCGCCGAATACGCCTGGAAAGAGTCGGCTTTTGTGGCCGTCGTCGTGGCCGGGACTCTCGCCACCCGAGTGGCCGCATTCGACGAGACGGCCGCGACCTTGGGCGCAGGCCGGTGGGCTCGGCTCCGATTGGTCACGTTGCCGTTGGCCCGGCCCGCACTGATCGCGTCGGCGGCCATCGCGTTCGCCTACACCGTCGGTTCCTATGAGGTGGCCCGCATTCTGGGTCAACCGTATCCGGAGCCGTTGTCGGTGATGGCAATTCGCCTGTTCACCTCGATCGATCTTCAGACGCGTCCGCAGGCAGCCGCTGCCGCGACGATCGCCACCGCGCTGACGGTGGTCGTGGCCGCGGTGGCACTGCACTATCTGCGCAGATCGGCGGTGTGGAAATGAACAGGGTTCTTTCCGCTGTCGGCAGGTCCGCTCTGGTCCTGTGGTTCCTGCTGCCGCTGATTCCGGTTGTCTTGTGGGCCATCAGCAATCGCTGGTCGTTTCCCGGATCGGTTCCGCAGGAATGGGGATTCGACGGCGTCCGCAGTGCCCTCGATGCCGGGGGCGTCGATGCGTTCGTGCGATCGATCATGCTCGCTCTCGCCGTCGCCGCTATCGCAACGCCATTGGGCGCGTTGGCCGCTCGCGCCCTGGTGAACGGAACAGTGCGTTTCCCCGCTTTGGTGGCCGTAGTTCTCTTCGCGCCACTGGCCCTGCCTCCGTTCGCCGTGGCGTTGGGACTCGATGTGCTGGTGCTGCGCTCGCACATTCCGAGCACGGTGGCGGTGATCGCGTTGCTGACCGTTGCGGCCATTCCGTACACGACGTACCTGATGCGAGTGGCATTCGGCGCGTACGACATCGGTTTCGAGGAGGAGGCGCGCACACTTGGCGCGTCGAGTGCCATGGTGCTGCGGCGAATTCGCATTCCGCTGTTGGCTCCGGCCTTGGCGGGGGCGGCGTTGCTCGCGTTCCTCGTGGCGTGGAGCGACTACGTGATCACCCTGCTGATCGGTGGGGGCAGACTGGTCACCGTGCCCATTCTCGTCGCCTCGTTCGCTGCCGGGACCGGCAACGAGTCGGTGGTGGCTGCCCTGTCGGTCGCCGCGGTGGTGCCGCCGTTGTTGCTGGTGCTCATGCTGGCCCGGCTGCGTCGTAGGAGTGCCCGATGAGCGTCGAACTGTCCGTACACGGACTCACGAAAGTGCATGCCGGTCAATCGGTTGCGGCTCTGAATTCGCTGGATCTCACCGTGCCGCCGGGTTCGTGTACGGCGATTCTCGGGCCGTCGGGCTCGGGCAAGAGTACGGCGCTAAGACTCATCGCGGGACTGGATTCGCCCTCCGCCGGAACAGTGCAGATCGACGGCCGCGAGGTGAACGGCGTTGCGGCCGAGAACCGCGGAGTCGGGATGGTGTTCCAGCGTCCGATGTTGTTCCCGCACATGTCGGTACTCGACAATATCGGCTTCGCCTACCGCGCTGCCGGGGAGAGTCGCAAGCGGTCGCGCGAGCGGGCCCGGGAGTACCTCGACCTGGTACATCTGGGTGACATCGGGGACCGTGCGGTGTCCGAGGTGTCGGGTGGGCAGGCCCAGCGGGTGGCGTTGGCGCGTTCGCTCGCAGGCTCGCCGCGAGTGTTGTTGTTGGACGAGCCCTTCAGTGCGCTGGACCCGGTGTTGCGCACCGAGATGCACGACCTGGTTCGCGAATTACGAAGCTCGCTCGATCAGACGCTGTTGCTCGTCACCCACGATCAGCAGGAAGCGGCGGTGCTGGCCGATTCGGTGGCCGTGCTGATCGAGGGTCGTTTGGAGCATCACTCCGATATCGCAACGGCTTACACGCGTCCGAGCACGCTGGCAGTGTCGCGACTGATGGGCGGGATGAACGAAATCGAGGGGCAGTGGGATGGGGTTGGGGTGCATCGCTCCGAGCTCGGGGAGTTGGAGGTTGACGGGGTTTCACTTCCCGCTGGTCCGGCCGTGTTGCTGTTGCGACATGAGTTGATCAGGCTGAATGACAACGGGATTCGTGGAGTTGTTTCGGGTCTGCGGCCTACCGGATTTCGCAGCATCGCTGATGTGACCGTGGGCTCGACGGTTGTGAAAGCGGAGTTGGCGGCGGGATCGACGGTGCGGATCGGGGATGCAGTGGGGTTGCAGATCCCGGGTGGGGCGCGGTTTGTCGTCGGGACTTGACGGTCGCGGCGCTGGCGGTTAGCAGTCCTCGTGCAGGGTAAGTCCCGTGGGGTGGTGGACATTCGGTGAGGCGGCGTAGCCGCAGCTCGGGCGTGTCGTACCCGTGTTGTGGGTGGGCCATCGCGTA
>NZ_LVCU01000252.1:0-2187 GCF_001647185.1 Rhodococcus sp. EPR-147 | reverse complement strand
TACGCGATGGCCCACCCACAACACGGGTACGACACGCCCGAGCTGCGGCTACGCCGCCTCACCGAATGTCCACCACCCCACGGGACTTACCCTTTGTTGTGCGCCATCAGGGATTCGAACCCCGGACCCGCTTTACAAGAGATAACAATTCAAGTAGGTCCACTCGCGTCCATCATTGGCCCGGTGAGCTGGGTGTTCGGCGAATCGAGCGACCATTGGCGTCCGCGTGAATCCATCCGAATCCGCCGCAGAGTGATGAGTAAAAGATGACCACCATCGGCAGCATCTCGGTCCACCGGCGTCCCTTATGATCCCCCATCGTGTAAACGGACCGTGGTGGCCATTCGACTCCACTCCTTTTCAAAGTGATGTGTTCAGGGCTGACGATAATGCTGAGAATTTAACGGTACTCACACAGACGAAGAACCCGTGATCACGGGCCGCGTACCGCACACGTGCCTCTGAATCAGAGCTGTCCGAGTCGGACCCTATCCCCCGAAGCGGTCGCAGAGCGGCCCTGTAATGTACCCGGCCTCGCATCCGCTCTGAGTTTGAAGATCGCCACTAGTGGGTTCTTGGCCACAGGCAAGCCCGCAGCGCTCATACCCGTTCACGACGCCATCTCCGTTGCGATCCTCCTCGGCAATGTACGGATACCCACCGCCCGGATTGGGGTTGGTCGGCACGAACTCGTCGTTCGCACAGGCGGGGTCGCTCGTGGGAAACGTTCCGTCCGTGTACACAGCCGTTCCGGGGTAGTCACAGAACTGGAGAACCTTCCGTGCGGGCGGGACGTAGGTATCGCAGCTGCTTTCGTATCCGGTCGTGCCGTCGGAGTACAACGCCGTTCCGGATTGGTACAGCGACAGGTCACCGCACTCGAACGTGATCGGAACCGGTTCTGGCGCTACCACCGGCTCCACGGTCGTCGACGGGATCGGTGCCGTGGAGGGTGCAACGGTCGTCGACGTAATGGTCGAGGTGGTGGTGGCGGTGCTTGTGGTCGGACCGGTGTCGTTACCGCATGCAGTGAGCGCAACTACTCCGAGTGCGGCGATGACCATGACGATTCTGAGGTTCATGAAAACTTTCGGTGGAGCGGCCGGAGCGGGAAGCTGAATGACTTGCCTAACTGCCCGGATATCGACCAGATCTGCCGCTTCGTTTCATAACCAGTTCGATCGAAGCCGTAATCACGATCGTTGCCCGTTTACGCTGTAACGCCAGCGCAATCGAAAACGCTTCTCTAAGTGAGGCCGCAGCCAGACGTGGTCGGTCCAAGATGGGCCGCGCGCCACGCTCGGGTCTGCGGATACATACAAGCACGGTCGGCTCCAGAATGACGAAGGTGAACTCGTGAGATTCGAACTGGCTCTTCTGATTCCGATTTCGATGCTCACTCTGACGGTGTCCGCATGTGGCGGCGGCGAGGTCACGCCCCAAGCCCCAACCACTTCATCAGTGAAGACGTTGACGTCCACCGACGCTACGCCGCCACCTCCGCCCACCACTATCGCGGTCGCTCCACCCGAGACACCAGCACCTCCTGCGCCGGAACCGACTCCCGCCACCATCGTCGGGTGCCAATCCGGATACGACCCGGTGACGACGACATGGTCGGACGGGACCGTAACCGGATACTCCAACTACTGCCAAAGCGTCCGCGACGAATTTTTGCAAGAGCAGGTGGTTCAGGAGTCAGGGCCGACCCAGTACGTGTGCGAATCCGGCTACGCATGCGGCATCACCGAATCCGATGGCGTCATGTGCGACGAAACCGGTTGCCACGCCATCTGACGAGATTCGGTGCCAGTCGCGTTCAGCGCGGGAGGGAACTTCAGCTGAGCCCTGCGACCTCCAGAAGATCCCGAACGGCGCAGTGCCTTCGCGATCGAGGGCAGACCCATTTGAACGAGCATGAAAGGTGCAACGTCACTGCGCTGAACAACGCTGCTGCCGGTTCCGCGTATGGGAGTATCCGCGGCGAGGTCGATCGTCGCTCACTGCGTCGTGCACGTTCCGTGTCGCACCGACTCTTGAGAGCCAACCGTCCCAGAACGTCAAGCCGGACCACTATGTCATCTCGCAAAGACCGAAGCGGCATCAAACCCGGGACGGTTCAGCCCGACCACATGAGTAGTGTCTTCATCGGCCCGATCTGAGCTGGATCACCCCGACGAGTGACCC